>JAYUCQ010000403.1:0-3538 GCA_043740265.1 Hyphomicrobium sp. | reverse complement strand
CCGTATCGGGCCATTTCGTGTGATATCGAAGTATTGGCTTTGGTGACGGGCCACCCGCGACTGGCTCAGCCGCCTTAAAGTCCATCCGCCCGTCTGCCGTCTTGTGTTTGCTACGTGCGTAAGGCGCGGGCGGAGCTGCGTTTTCGCCCGAATTGCCGGCCAAGCTGTCGGCCAAGCTGCAGGAAGGCGCCCGATTTGGACTGTGCACCGCGCCCAAATGGCGCGCCGCTGGCCATTGCCGTCATATCAAAAATTAGCCCACGCACAGCCGTCACTCCCACGCTGGAGACCGAGACGGCAAAACCTGTGTCCGCGCTCAATTCAACCAGCTCTATCCTAGGCCGTCACTGCAACGTCATAAAGGACAGTATTGTTGACCTATCTGTTGATTTTACAGATTTCAAGGTGCGGCACAAGCGGGAAGAACAACCTTCCTTATAAGAAAGTTCGCGCAACCAAGGCCATCTTTCCGAGCAACAATCTTACTCACGCCCGTCTCTAGCTAAGGCTTGTCGAAACGCAAACAAGGGCGGCCGCCAAACCGGCAGCTGCCCCTTTAATTGTGTGTCAAGTAACCAGGGTGAGAAACGGAGGCGTTAGGCCGTGGCTTCGATCTGTTTCGCCGCCTCGCCCGAGACGGCAATTGAGACGGTCCGGGGCTTCAAGCGTTCCGGCACGTTGCGCACCAAATCGACATGCAACAAACCGTGCTGCAAATCGGCACCGGTAATGTCGACATGATCGGCGAGCTGGAAACGGCGCTCGAAGGTTCGGGCCGCAATGCCGCGATGCAAGTACGTCCGCGCCTCTGCCTCGGCCTTTTTGTCACCCGAGATCGTCAAAGTTTGCTCTTTGACTTCGACCTTCAACTCATCGGTGTTGAAACCTGCGACCGCCAACGAAATGCGATAAGCATTTTCAGCCGTGCGTTCGATGTTGTAAGGCGGGTACGTGGTTTCGCTATCGAAGCCTGACGCCTGATCCAACATCTGGAAAAGCCGGTCAAAGCCGATGGCAGAACGGTAAAACGGGGTAAAGTCAGTGTGTCGCATAAGCATATCCTCCATTGAGAGAAGCGACATGGGATGCCTGCCCAAAAGGGCCAGGCGGTTCAAGTTTTCGCCTCCACTGTGTGGCAGGCGTAAATTTAGGTAAGTGTAATTGGGCCCTGTTCAAGTGGGCCAATTCTATTGGGCCGAATCTAGCGGGCCAATTTTAGTGGGGTAGAATGATGTTGAACGAGGCAAACACGGCAACAGGCAAGGCAATATGAATCTGGTCGCACTCGCCATCAATCCTGTTCCCAGTGGCGCTCAAACGCTGATGTTTGACGGCTACGACGGCACGAAGCTTAGAGCTGCGCTCTGGGAGCGGACGCGGGGCGAGCAGCGCGGCACAATGTGCATTTGCCCAGGACGCGGCGAATATATTGAAAAATACTTCGAGGTAGTCGCCGATCTGAGACGCCGCGGTTTCGCTGTTGCCATTATGGACTGGCGCGGCCAAGGCGGTTCGCAGCGCCAATTGTCCAATCCGCGCAAAGGTCACGTTGCGGGATTCACGGAATACGACCGCGATCTGTCGCTCTTTATGAGCGAGGTCGTGATGCCGAACTGCCCGCCACCATACGTAGCGCTTGGCCATTCGATGGGTAGCAACATTTTGCTGCGAGGCGCGCAAAATGAGAAAAGCGTGTTCGAACGTATGGTTCTTGTGTCGCCGATGATTGTTATTCACGACGCCATGCTGGGCAACAGCGTTGCGGTAGCCCGAACCTACGCCGAAGTGGCGAGCCTCTTTGGACTGGCAACCACCTACGTCAAAGGCGGCAGCAACGAAGCCAGGGAAACCCAGGACTACGATACCAATCCTTTGACGTCAGACCTCGTGCGCTGGTCGCGCAACAAAGCCGTTTTGGAACAAGCGCCTGAACTTGGCCTCGGTTCCCCGACGATAGGGTGGCTGAGGTCAGCGCTGCGCAGTTGCGCCATGCTGCAGCGGCCGGACTATCCAAAATACGTCGCCGTGCCGATGCTGATGTTTGCCGCCGGTGCCGACCAAGTGGTGTCGCCGCGCGCGATTGAGGACTTCGCCGTTGAATTGAAAATAGGCGGCCACGTTGCCATGCCCGGATCGCGCCACGAAATCCTTCAGGAAAGCGACGCCATCCGCCAGCGCTTCTGGGCGGCGTTCGACGCCTATATGGGCGTGCAGATACCGGCGGTGGTGTGAGGGCGGCTTCTAGCTCCCACTCTTCGCAATCATCTTCATCGCCTGCTCATGTATCCGCGCGTCTCCCGCGGCGATGATGTTGCCGCCATTTGTGGCAGTCTTGCCGTCCCATGTCGTGACAACGCCGCCGGCGCGCTCGATGATCGGGATTAGCGGCGCGATGTCGTAGATCTTCAGATCGGGCTCAATAACGAGATCAATGAAGCCCGCGGACAGCAGGCAATAGCCGTAACAATCGGTGCCGTAACGGGCCATGCGCACTTCGGCCTTGAGGCTGGCCGAGAGTTTCTGTTGCGGCGGCGTGACGAAGAGGTCCGGGTGCGTGGTCGTGAAGATGGCGTCGGACAGCTTTCCGCAGGGTCGTGTTTTGAGCTTGATTTTGCGGCCGTCGCGACCGCGCACGTAAGACGCTTTTGCTTCGGCCCAGAAGCGCTCGCCGGTGAACGGCTGGTCCATCATGCCGATCAGCGGCTCGCCGTTGTCGAGCAGGCCGATGAGCGTACCCCACATGGCGCTGCCGATGATGTAGGAGCGGGTGCCGTCGATGGGGTCGAGCACCCAGTTGAAGCGGCCGCTGCCCGCGTGTGTGCCGTACTCCTCGCCGATGACGCCGTGATCGGGGAACCGGCATTTGAGAGCTTTGAGGATGATCCGTTCAGCGCCGCGATCGGCTTTGGTGACTGGGTCGAAGCCCCCGGTGCCATCCTTGTTGTCGACGGTGACGGGCTTGCGGAAGTGTTTGAGCACTGCGGGACCAGAAAGGTCGGCCAAGTCGTGGGCACATTTCAACAGGCTGTGGATATCGTTGCCTTTGCTCCGTCCGGTCACCGATAGTCCCCGTTATTTCAGAGTGTTGGAAGTAATTCCGAGATCAAGAAAACGAATACTTTAGAGCCTTAAGCAGGTAGGGAAGTGTTGCAGTGTAACGTATGTTGTTGCACTGACGATACAGCTATTTGTTAATACCGGCGCGCTATGCTCGTTGTGATTGCGAGGTTGGCCGAAGCAGCTCATCTTTTACGGACGGTTGCTCTGACACGCTCTTTGCAATCGTTGCCCAATTTGGGCGTTTCCTCCCTAGACTTAGGCCGTTCGCCTCGTCGGACGGCCTTTCTTTGTGAGGTACCCGCTTTGTGCGCAGCTAGGTCACAAATCAGACCGCTGCCAAGCGTTTCCAGCCCCTCAGCTCTGCAAAAAACGCAATTGCTCATGGTGCAATGCAACTCTATTTTGTGCATTGCGACATTGCGGTTCACGCCGCGTCGTGCCCTCCTTGGGCGTTTCCTCCCTAGACTTGGGCCGTTCG
>JAYUCQ010000402.1:0-3560 GCA_043740265.1 Hyphomicrobium sp. | reverse complement strand
GCCATCAACTGGCGGATGTTAGCTGGTATTCCGATCGCTGCAGCTGTCGTCCACATTCTGGCGACGCTGATCGCGATGGGTGATACGTCGAACGCAGCTTACCGGCGGCTGCTCCCCAAGCTCGAGGCGAATAAGATGCAGGTTTTGGCGCCGGTTGTTCACGGCCAGCAGCCGTTGCCGTTTCTAGGCGCGGATGCGCGTTATGCGATGTGCAGGTTCGACACGTCCAAAGGGCCCGTCAGAGTTAGCGCGGTCTTGCCAGACATCGGCTGGACGCTGGGGATCTATCGCCCCGATGGCACGACAGTTTACCTCGCCTCGGCCGCGCCGGGAAAAAGCAATGAGATTTCGGCCACGATTATTCAATCGGAAGACCGGTTTTTAGGGCTGGGGAACGTTGGCCGCAAGGACCCCGTACTGCGCGAAAGCCGGCTTTCGATCACGGCTCGCGATGGCGTTATCGTCGTGCGCGCGCCCGATAAAGGGCTCGCATACCGCACTGAGACCGAAGAGGTTCTGTCGCGCGCGGTTTGCTCGTCAGCGAACTATTGAAGTTCAGTCTTTGAGTTCGAGCTTGTCGCGTTTTCTGCTGCGCGCGCGCGCTTTGCGGGCTGGCCGTTCGAGCCAGCGATCGTATCGCACGCCCGGAAACAACACGAGTTCCGCAGATCCAGCATGCACCGCTTTTGTCAGCGCTGCCGGTGGTGTTCGCCCTGAGGGCCTGAATTCTAAAATCGTCGCCATAAAAGTCCCCGTTCCATACGGCGTACCGCAACAGGTGACTCGCAACAAGTTTGTATTAGCGTTTCGTGCCCACACGAGACCAATTAGAGACAGTGTTCGCCGGCGCCTTTGCGAGTCACATTCAGTGGCGCCGTAAGTGATCTGAGCAGAGAACGTCTTAACAAGCGTTTAAGACGGACAATCATTTTAAAGAAATGAGATCGTCGCCCAAAAAGTTCCGGCCCTGCCGGTCCTCCACTTCGACGATCCAAAGATCGCTATCGATGCGGGTTTCGCGTTCCAGAAACTGTTGAGCTACTGCTTCCGAAACGAGCCGGCCATTGAAACACGACGTCCAGCGCCGGTCGAAATCTGCATCCTGGTGGCCAGCAGGGGCGGGCCCGAAAATATGTGCCGAGCCATCCAGACGGCTGACCTTGATGTAGATGGTGCCAGCGTCATCATCGCCGTGACGGGCAACGACCGCTGGAGCGCCGTTGACGGCGCAGCGGCGGATGTAAGCTTTGACCCAAATTTCAGATTTTAGACGCATCTGCAACGGGTATCCTGTGGTGCGCGGGACGCGTGCGGCGTTCAGCGTAGGTGCCAGGCGCTTATATACCAGTCGGCAGAACATCAACGCTGCGCGACCGGTTTAGCTGGCGTCTGCGCTACGGGCCCCGCAGCCTGCCCTTGCCCCTGAAGGCGCATCAGCCGTGTCACCAGTTGCCCAGAAATCCGGCCAGTTTCGGGCATTTTCTGATCGAGCTCGAAGTCGCGCATAGCGCGGATCAAATCCTCGCTCAGGCGGCCATCGATTTTGCCAGGCGCATAGCCAAGGCCGCTCAAGTATTGTTTGACCGAGCGCACAACGCTCTCGGCTTCGCCGGTTTTAACCTGCGGCTGGCTCTTGAGATGGGCGGCGGGGCCAGCCGTGCCCAAGACGATGCGGCTCAATAAGTCTTGCGTGGGCTCGGCGGTCAACGGCAGGCCGTAGTCGTATTCGTAGGCCATGATGGCCGCGCGCGTCATGAGGCCGACGACCCCATCGGGCTGGCTTGTGCCGTAGCCGCGCGTGTTTAACTCGCGCTGGATACCGCGAATAACTTCGGCCCGGTTGACGGCTGTGTCGGCGGTTATCTTTTGCACAACGGAGCCGGGCAGGGCGGTGCGAGTGGCTGCTCGATCGGCATCAGGTTTGTTGACGTTGGCTGCAGTAGGAGACCCACCAGAGATAGCGGATGTTTCAATCATTGCGCCGCGGCTGACGTTCTGGAAGCCAACGATGTTGACAACCGTGCCCGCCGTTAAGACGCAAAAAACCGCAAAACCGATCCGTGTCTCTGCCGGCGTCATCGTTGTTCTTTTGGTCCCGGGTTTGGCGTGTGGCTCGTCCTTTTAGTATCAGGCCCACCTGTTAATGAGATGTTAACCGTAGATATCATTGCCGGCCGTCGCGCGCGGGCGGCGGGAACGGCGGTGCGGTCTGTCAGTTCTCGTCTGGCGGCAGAAGCCCTGCCCCAAGACTGCATGCAATTTGATTCAAATACGGGGCTAACTTCTCGCGAAGTCGGTTCGAATTGTCAGCCGCTCAAAGGCTTTTTTTTGAGCTGTGTTTGGTAGAACCATGCTGCGGGTAAAAATTCGTGGCGAAGTGCTTTGGCCATTCAAAGCGCCTCGTCGGTATGGAGTAAAGGTTATGGGACTTTTCAGAATTGCGATTGTTGCCGCAGTGGGGGTTGCTCTGCTGCCCTCAGATCGCGAACATCAACAGCAGCTCTATCAGCGCGCGAGCTCTGCCACGAGCTGGGCCGTGACGTTCTGCGACCGCAATGCGACAACCTGCGAACAAGCCGCCGGTCTGTGGGGCGAATTCAAGAAAAAAGCCGAGTTCGGTTTTGAATTGGCTCTAGACATGGTTCGCGATAGCGATGCAGCCAAGAACAAGGCTGCGGTCGCTAACCCGCCCGAAGGTCAAATCACGACGTCGAGCATTGTGAAAAACACTTTGACGAGTGCTGATCTGAAGCCGGAATGGCGCGGCAAAGTCGCCAAGCGCTGACGGACGTGGGTTTCAGTTATAGGCATTCCGCGCGGCGGTACTTGCCGTCGAGGCCAATCAGACCTTATGTCTAGGGGCGCGCCGTCGGCACGCCGTCGGGAGAGGGCGTCGGCGAGTTTGGCGTTGACCTGTCCGCTGCTTTGATCTCATACGGGCGATAGGAATTTTCCGCCCGAGGCTCGTGATGACCTTCGACGACATCAAATCAGACTTTGAACTTCTCGACGATTGGGAAGATCGCTACCGCTACGTCATCGAACTTGGCCGCGCTCTGCCGCCGTTACCCGAGGACCTAAAGACTGACGCCAACAAAGTGCGCGGCTGCGCAAGCCAAGTCTGGTTGGCCACGCGGCCTGTACCTAGCAAGGGCGGCGGTCTGCCGAAATTGGACATGCACGGCACCAGCGATGCGCACATCGTGCAAGGTCTGATCGCCGTGTTGTTCGCAGTCTACGAGGGCAAGACGGCCGATGAAATATTGGCGACAGATGCATTGCAAATTTTTGCCGGTCTTGGCCTTAAGGAACATTTGACTCCGCAACGCTCCAACGGCCTGGCATCTATGGTGGAGCGCATCCGCGCTGATGCCCGCGCGATTGCCGCCGTATAAATTATGTCAGAGTGGGAACCTTTTCCGTCGTTCTGCATCCAATAGGCATTACAACTTCGCAGTGGCGGTTCTTGCTATGGCCATGGAAGCTAAAGACGCGAGCGGTCGTGGCGAGCTGGAATTGATCCAACGCGCGGTGCTTCACGACGAAGCTGCAATTCGATC
>JAYUCQ010000401.1:0-3562 GCA_043740265.1 Hyphomicrobium sp. | reverse complement strand
GTCGCCGCCAGATGGATCTTCGCCGCCGTGCCGCTGGTCTGGACAACGCGGAATTCCGGCAGCGCCTTATCGACGGGCCGCTCGAAGCCCGCCATCTCCTTATCGAGCACACTGATCTTGGCTTTGTGCGTCACGCTAACATACTGGTCGTTGTAGGCTAGCCCAAGCCGATTGAGGATGCGGCTAACAGCGGGCTCGGAACCCGGCGGTTCGGGCGGCGCGATTTCCCCCAAGCACGCATAGCGCACACCGGCTGCCGTCACGTTATCAAGCCACGTCAAAATTTTACGCGGGTCCTTCAAGGGCTCGTTGAACCACGTCACGACGCCGCGATAGCTCTGCACCTCTGACACCGGCGGCAGCGGCGCATTGACATCGATGAACGTCACTTTCAGCCCGAGCCAATTCAGCGGCATCTCGACAAAGCGATGAATACGAGAATTGTTCTGACGGCCTTCGGAGCGGCTGTCGAACAGCGCCAGGATATCGCGCTTGACCGGCCGGGTCGAAAATTCAACGTCGATCGCGGAGGCAGGCGGGCTCGCCAGTGTCAGCCCCGCCACGAGGACCAGCACCATCGTAGTCAGAAACCGGGTAGCCAGGAACGGGATAGCTAAGAGCCGGGCAACCAAGACCCGGCACGGCTTAGTCACGTTCAGGCATGAGCCATTCACGGCCGCCCCAACGCTGGCACGCCGGCCAGCAGATCTCTGAGACACGGGCTTCGCCACAGTTCGTGTTGCCACAGTTCGTGTTGCCTGCAAAACACTGCTTCCAAGTCGGGCCAAGTTGGGCCAGGTCAGGATTGGGGGGCTCAACGCGCCGGTTTCAACAGCGCATTTATGCTGAAATCAGGTGGCAAGCAAAGCTACCGTAGCACGCTGCCGGATGTTGGATATTGTTCACTAAGACACACGATGCAGGCAATCCTCTCTCTTGATTGTGAGGAAGCGCTACCGGTATGATCGGCACTTGGGCGCATGCGGCCCAAAAACTCCCAGTGGCGGGCATTCCTAAGGACGGGCCAATTGGAATGACGGAGCAGAAACGGTTCCCCGAGTTCTACGTCACCGCGCCGCAGCCGTGCCCGTATCTGCCGGGGCGGCTGGAGCGCAAGCTTTTTACCCATCTGTCGCACGACAAACCGCCCGAGCTTATCGACCGCCTACTGACCACCGGCTTCCGGCGCAGCCAGAACATCGCCTACGTGCCGTACTGTGAAGGCTGTCAGGCCTGCATCTCTGTGCGCGTACTCACCAACGAGTTCGAACCGGACCGCTCGATGAAGCGGGTGATGGCAAAAAATTGCCGCCTCGTCGCCCGGCGCATGCCGCCCACGCCGACGGACGAACAGTTCCGCTTGTTCCGCATCTACATCGACGCCCGCCACGGCGACGGCGGCATGGCCGACATGACCACACTCGATTACCGCATGATGGTCGAGGATACCGTCATCGAAACCTTCATCACCGAGTATCGCGAGAAGCCGATCGGCACGTCGGCGCTGACGTTCGAGGATTGGCCGCTGAAAGCGGTAGCCCTGTGCGACCGGCTCTCGGACGGCGTGTCGATGGTCTATTCGTTCTACGATCCGGCCGACGCAGCCTTCAGCCTCGGCACCTACATGATCATCGAGCACATTGCCTTTGCCCGCCGCATCGGCCTGCCGCACTTGTATCTCGGCTACTGGATCGAGGGCTCGCGCAAGATGACCTACAAGACGCGCTTCCAACCGCAAGAGCGCCTCGGCCCCGACCACTGGGAACGCGCGTTCCCCGAGGATGACGGGAAGTAGCTGCGCGACTACCATTCCACCCGTTATCCCGGATGCGTGTGCAGCGCTCCTAAAGCGGTGCGCCGCAGACACGGGATCTTCAGTGCCCGCAGCGTTATCAAAGCAGCCTCAACACGACGCTCGCTCATAGTCTCCACACGTGGACGTGAAAGCGCTATCCGGCGAGGCTGCTCATTAAGCCTCGTCGACTTTTTCGAGCATGCAGCCGTTGATGCGCCAGGTGCCGTCGATTTCGATCATCTCGTAGCGCACAATGATCGAGCCTTTGTCGCTTTCAATCAAAACCCGCTGCATCAGCACGCCGGTGCTGGTATCGATATTCAAAAACTTGTGGCCGATGGACCGGTAGATTTGCGGATAGCCACGCTGAACCATCGACATGAACGTCGCCGAATTGCCAAACATCGTTTGAATGGTGGGCGAGGCAATTGCATAGGCGGCGGCTGCGTCGTCTTTTTTAATGGCGTCGAGCTGGCGGGTGACGGCCTCATGGATGGCCGCTTCGCTGGCCTCGTTAGCACGCACGGCGGGCGGCAGCGCAATGAGTGCCAATAGTCCCAGAAGAACGGCCAGGATTTTCATCGGAAAGCCTCGCGCGAGTGACGGACGGCGTAGTCTGAAGCCGTCTCGCCGCCAACTCAAGCTCAAAATTTACGCAAGCCGCGTTCGTTTGCAGCCATAACGTTGACGCTACTTCCACAGCTCCGTCTCGATTTTTCCGAACATGTAGCTCCACCGCGCCGTCTGGGTATCGACCAGCACCTTCATGCGGGCGCGCAATTCCAGCAGCACCGCGCAATCGGGCGTTGCGGCTGCCGCACCTTCCTGCCCCAAGCTGGCGATGGCTGAGAGCAGCTCTTCGGTCGTCTGATCGAACTCGGCGATTTTGTCGTCGCGAACGAACGGCGCGCCTTCCGTCATGAATTGGTCGTTGGTCCAGGCGCGTTTGGTTTTCAGATCGCGCAGCTTTTCTTGAAACAACGGTTTGTTTTTGGAGTTCAAATCGCGCAGCAATCCCGCCGCCTGTTCGACCACGGACTCGAAATCGGCTTTCGAACATTGCGCATCAGCAGCGCGCGCGCCGCTTGCCGTCAGCAAGCTGATCGCCGCCGCCGCCAGCAGAATGTGTAATGTTGCCCGGCTGATCCCCAGAACGAGCAGTCCTAGCGGCGGCGGGACCGAAGGACAAGCGCCGCCGGGCATCGCCTCTCCTTAAAAGCGTGGCCCAAACGAATTGGACCGCGGAAAACCCTTCGGCGCCAAGCGTCCAGCTTGCGAACGTTCGCCGGCCCATTCTTTGAGGTCGGACCACGCCAGCGTGAACTCACGCCCGGCGCTATCGAGCCAGGTCAGTCCGTCCGATTTCTTGAAGCAGCGGGCATCGCTCAATGCGCCATCCTTGAAGCGCTGCAGGATCACGCCCTTGCCGCGCGTCATCTCGTTAACCTCGTCGAGTTTGAAGACCAGCATCTTGCGGTTTTCGCCGATGGTCGCTAGATAGTCGCCCTCGACCGGCACGCAGACGCGGGCTTCTTCCGGTTCCGCAACGTTGAGGATCTGCTTGCCCTTGCGCGTCGAGGCGATGACTTCGTCTTCCGGCACGATGAAGCCATAGCCGCCGGTTGAAGCCACCAGCAATTTGCGCGCCGGGTCGTGGACGAAAATTTCGGCGATGTCGTGGTTCTCTTCGAGATCGACCATCAAGCGCACCGGTTCGCCATGCCCACGCCCGCCGGGAAGTTGGCCGGCTTCGAGCGTGAAAAATTT
>JAYUCQ010000400.1:0-3565 GCA_043740265.1 Hyphomicrobium sp. | reverse complement strand
ACGACCTGCTCAAGGGTCAGAAGTTTGCCGATGCCGTGAAGGTAACTGACGGCAAGGCTGGATCGACGGTCTCGGTCAAGTTTGATGGCGCCTACCATGATGTCGTCGTGCTTGACGGCGTTCACGGTCACAGCGCCGCAGAACTTCTCAAAGCCGGCATGATCCTCGCCTAAGGCTTCAGTCTAAAAAACCAAATAGCAAAACGGCCCCCTTCGCGGGGCCGTTTTTCGTTCGGAGTTCGCCTACTCAGCACGCTGCCGCCGAAGTATTTCACGAAGCCAAGAGACTTCGCGGCAGCGTTACAATTCAGTCAAAGTAACCACAAAACTGTTTCGCCGCGGAGCAATTTCACAGCCAAATGTCTGGTCGCTAAAAACCGCGAAAATTTTATCTAAAGTTGTCGCGTCGAAAGCCACGTGATGTTCAAGGGATGTTGCTAATTTTATAAAATCAAAACGACAACTCGGCAGAAAATAGACTGAAGTTGGCGCAAAACTTTAGGCCGGGATTTGAGACCTTATATTGGCTGATTGAATGCGGGGCTGGGAACAATGACGACGATTACGGGCACAAGCTTAGCTGATGCGCTTCAGGGTTCGACCCTGCAAGAGACCCTTCTCGGGCTCGAAGGCGATGACGTTATCGCAGGCGACGCTGGCGATGACACGGTTCGCGGCGGCGAAGGCAACGATTGGATTTACGGCGGCGACGGCAACGATCAGCTCTTTGGCGGTTACGGCGACGACATCGTCAATGGCGGCGATGGTGATGATGTCGTCTCGGGCTCGGCCGGCAACGATGTGCTCTATGGCAATTCCGGCAACGACACTTTGACCGGCGGATCGGGTGATGACTATCTCAACGGCGGCGACGGTAACAACTTCATCGATGGCGGCGATGGCAACGACACAATCTCTGCCGGATTCGGCAACGATACGATTACCGGCGGATCGGGTTTCGATACCTTAGACTACAGCGCATCGTGGGCCGGTGTGAAAGTCAACTTGAACTCGCATTTTGCCACGGCCGGGCCGTCTCTGAGCCGCGTTGACGGTATCGAAAAGGTCACCGGTTCAAGTTTCGACGACGTGCTTATTGGTGATGGCGGAGCCAACGTGCTGTTTGGCGGCGAAGGCAACGATGTGCTTCGCGGCGGCCGCGGCGCCGATACGCTGAGCGGCGGCTATGGCCAAGATACGTATTTGTTCATGCAAAAAGACGTCATCCTGGGCGGTGTGCATCAAGGCGTCGACAACATCCTGGATTTCCGCTCCGGCGACATGATGGACATTCGCGACTTCTTCAAGGGCCAGACCGTTGCCGACTACAACGACGTAATAAAGCTCTCTGTTGATGGCAACCACACGACCTTATCGGTAAACGCGGGTGGCTCATTTGTAGATGTCGTGTCATTCGCTGGTCAGTTCGATGTTCCAGCACAGAGCCTCATCGACGACCATTTGATCCTGGTCTAACATCCCAGGAACTTGCACTCACTCCGGTCCAGGCTTCAAAAACGGTCTGGGCCGGAGTATTTCTGGTGCCGATGGCCGTGCGCACCTTTTTCACCGATCGTAAACCAATCCTTTAACAACAGTTTCTATGCTGACCTAAGCCCAAACTCCCGCCGTGCTTTAAGGGCTGAGGACACATGCCATGAGCTCTTCGAACAAATTTAACGCCATCCTTTTCAACCTCTCGGGCGTGGGCGTGCTGCTCACCGTCGCCGTGTATGCGGTCTATTCATTCATCACAACGCCCATATCAGCACCGTGTTCGCAGCGCTTTCCATCGGGCCAGCAATTTACGCTGAACGGCATTCACGGCGCTCCACTCACGGCGGCTGAGTTGCAGGGCCGGGCGGGTACACGCGAATGGGGCCTAATGAAGAATGCCAAGGTCATCAACGGTGCGGCCGGCCGTGCTGGTGGCAGCTTAGAAGTCACCTTGGCATCGACGGAAGACGAAGAGCTAGTCAATCAAAATGGTGTCGGCTTTATCTGGCCGGTCACAGAACTCAGCACAGCTCCGTCGGCGTGCCTCAGTTATAGCGTTTTCGTTCCGGCCGGGTTCGCCTTCAAAGAACATGGCCGTCTGCCCGGATTGTACGGCGCAACCGATCTCGCTCAGATTGACGAAGTTCTGCCTGAAGACGGCTTTGCGACGCGCATGGGTTGGGCTCAAGCCGGTCACGTGGGCGTCGATGTGATAGCCAATGGCGGCGGCTACTTCGATGCAACCGAGCGCGAGAAAATCTGGCCAACGGGGCGTTGGGTCGCAATCGATCAAGAGGTCAAACTGAATACGCCCGCCCGCGCAGACGGCGAACTACGCCTCTGGATCGACGGCGATCTGGTCATTAACCAAAACCGGGTGAAGCTACGGAAAACCGCAGACACGACGTTCTCGGGCGTGGTCGGAGACGTGGCTTATTCGCGTGCGCACGGCGATGTGGCCAAGATCCTAATTTCGCCGTTTATGGTGCAATGGCAATAAGATAACGCCTGCTGCCAAGTGGCGGCCGTTGCTCCAAAACAACGCGCATGGCGCTTCGACATGACTAAAGAGGCACACTCGCAGCCTAAAAACAAATCTTCACCTTGGCGGTCCTTGCCAAGGCCAAACCTCTGATGTGTATTGAAGATGTAGAACTCAGCGCCGTCCCACTTACCCCCAAGTGGCGCCAGTTCTATTTTTTGCCCGCGGTCTCCCCCGACCGCGGGCCTTTCCTTATATAGCGCCCGTTTTTACAATCGGCTGGACAGTTTGAAGCCGGCAGCACGAGCTTCGTCTTCGCTGCAGAACCAGCGGTCACCCTTTACAGTTCGAACCTTGGCGCCGTGATAGTCGTTTGACCACGGCATCGTGTAAATGCGATTCGCGGCGCGGGCGTAACCTTTGATCGGGCAACCCTCCGGCGCGCTGCGTTTGGCGTCTTCCCAAATCTGATCACGCCATTCTTTGGGCCGTATGGACTCGCCTTGCCAAATGCCGAGCTGCTCGGAATGCGCCTGACTTTCAGCGCTGCTGTAAGATGCAAACAAGCCGCTCGCAGCAAAGACATGCCCGCTGCGCACCAACGTTTCAGCAACGTCAGCCTCATCGGCTTTGCATGACGCGAGTGTTCGTCCATCGCTATCTTCGCCCGAAGCCGTGCATACAACGGTCTTGCCGCGAACGAGTTTGTCGAGGGCTGCGCGCGCTGAAGCTCCGCAATTCCAGCGCCGGCCATTGCCTTTGAGGCAAGGCTGCTTTGGCTCAGGCGCTTCGATGCCCGTCAAGCGGACGAGCTGAGCGTTGACGCGTATCAGATCGCCGCTAATGGCGGTCGCACGGCCGGTCAGACCGGACTCCGATTTCGGTGCCATGATCGTCGGTATTAGGTTTGCTGTGGTCATGCTGTGGCTACTTCTTAAGCCGCTACTGAGCATGGGCCCGCCAACAAGAATAAGCGCGACGGCTGCAAGCGCGCCGCCAATCAAGCGCGCGTTGACCGGCAAGCGCAAGCCAACGTCCGGCAACAACTGCGCCGCCCGTTTGGCAGCGCCGGAGACAGCGGACGGCA
>JAYUCQ010000399.1:0-3569 GCA_043740265.1 Hyphomicrobium sp. | reverse complement strand
CCAGGAACTTATCCTAGCTTGGCCAGCCACGCGATGGCTTTACGTACGACAGGGTTGCTAGCCGCTGTTGCATAGTAACGGAAAGCCGCCCGCTTGTTGACCTCAGATAAGGTCGGATACGGCGAAATCCAATCCGTCATAGCCCGGATTTTAAGGCCCTGAGACAGCGCCAGCGACCACATTTGAATGAGTTCGCCGGCGTGCGAACCGACGATGGACGCGCCTAGAATATGGCCCTTTGGACTGACAACGACTTTAACGTGGCCTTCGGTTTCCCGTTCCGCCTGAGCCCGGTCGTTTTCGTGGTAGGGCCAACGCAAAATGTTAATTTTACCGTACTTCGCCCGGGCATCCGCTTCCGTTAAGCCGACGTGTGCGAGTTCAGGATCGGTGTAGGTCACCCACGGAACGATGCGTCCGGTGGTTTTTGCCGGCAACCGGAACAGCGCACGTTTGATGACGATGCCGGCGTGATCGTTGGCAACATGGGTGAATTGCAGTCCGCCCGTCACATCACCGATAGCGAAAACGCGGCGATTAGAAGTTCTTAATCCGGCGTCAACGGTGATGCCCTTTTTATCGAAAACAACGCCGGCGGCTTCGAGCCCGAGATCTGCGGTGTTGGCGCGCCGCCCTGCCGCAACCAGAACATGACTGCCTTCGATCGTCTCAGGCGTGCCGTCTTTGACAATCGTAATTGCGACGCCACCATTGCGGCTAGCAACCGACTGCACCATCGAGCCTTCGCGGATATCAATGCCCTCGCTTTTAAGGCGCGCCAGAACGATTGCCGTCAGTTCGGGATCGTCCTTGCCCAAGGCCTTGAAGCCTTCGAGCACTGTGACGTTGGACCCTAAGCGGCGATGCGCTTGCGCCAGCTCCATGCCAATCGGTCCGCCGCCGATCACAATCAAATGCGGCAACCGCTCCGTATTGTCGAAAATCGTCTCGTTGGTGAAATAGGGAACATCAGCAAGACCCGGGATCGGCGGCACCATAGGTGACGACCCCGTCGCAATGACGAAGCGGCGCGCGGTGATGCGATGCTCGCCCGCCACCACCGTCGATTTGTCGATAAATCGTCCCGCCGCCGTGATGACGCGGACGCCAAGGCCGGTGAAGCGTTCGACGGAGTCGTTGGGTTCGATCGCGGCGATGACGCCTTTGACGTGATCGTGGACGGCGCGCGGATCAATGCGTGGATCGATGGGTGCAACGCCGAACTTGGCCGATGTCCGCATGGCTTGAGCGCGCTTTCCTGCAGCAATCAGGGCCTTGGATGGAACGCAGCCGTAGTTGAGACAATCGCCGCCCATTTTGTGCTTTTCAATCAGCACGACTTTTTGCCCGAACGCAGCCGCTGCGGCGGCGAGTGACAAACCGCCCGATCCGGCGCCGATGATGCAGAAATCTGCAGTGATGGTTTCGCCACGCACCGGTGGCTGGTCGTTTTCAGAATTAGGTTTGAGCATGACGGTCTCGCAAAAATTTCATCGCGACGGGAATGAGGGAGACGATGCCGAGCAATACAAACGCTGCCAGCAATTCTTTGGTCAGAAGTGCGCTCGTATCAATTGTGTAGGGACAGGCGACGTCAGGATTTGCGGGCTCCGCCGCCAGGCAATCTTGATAGACTTTGTTTTGGGCTTCGACAACGCTGCCGAGCCCTGCGCCGGCGACAGAGAACGCCGATGTGCCGGGTATAATACCAAGCAATGTGCCGGTCACGTAGGTCCGGAACGGAACGCCAAGAAGGGCCGGCGCGATATTGACGAGTACGAATGGAAAAAGCGGCACCAATCTCAAAAACAGCAAATAACTCAGCGCATTTTCCTTAAACCCCTCGCTGAATTTTCCGAGCACCGGACCGGCTTTCGCCGCCAGAGACTCGCCAAACGACGACTTGGCAATCCAAAACAGTATCGAGGCGCCGATCGTGGCAGCTACGACAGTCGTAGGAATGCCAACCTTCCACCCGAACAACAAGCCGCCAGCCAGCGTCATCACCAGCCCGCCAGGAGCCGAGAGTGCTACGGCAGCAATGTAAATGAGCATGTACGCCGCCAAAGCCACGGCAAAATGCTCGGCGATGAACGATTTCAGATAGTCGTAGTTCACACCGATTGTCTTGAACGACAAATACTTGTGCCAACCCATTGCAAACACGAGCGCCATCAACGCAGCAAGGATCAGCAGCGGCAGCAGTCGCTTAAAGCCGCTCCGGCCAGCTCCCGCTGGGGTAGAGGTCTGGTTCGCAGTCATGTGTTGGTCCCCAATGTATCAAGATAAAAAGATCAGCGCCTGAAATCACTTAGCGACGGCATCATTCAACGACCAATTGTAGCCGTAGTCCGAAATCGTGGTCATACTTTCCAGCTTCTGTTTCAATGCCGGATCGGCATATTTGCGAGCATGGGCCAGCACGCCCGCAGAATTGCCGCCGAAATCGGCTTTGAACCAATCATAGATCGATGAGGCGGTAACACCGCCGCCGCTCACGCTGATGCCGCGCGGATTGTTGATATAAGCAATCGCTCCGGCGTCGAGTTGTGCATCCAGTTTCACACCCGTGAAAGCTTCACGCATCAAGTTGGGGCAGCCGATCGAGGCGCAGTTAACCGAATAGTGGACGCGCGGATCTTTGAACACCGGACGCAGAATTCCGTGTTCGATATCGTCGAGGCTGAGGTCCTGACCGGCGACCTTGAGCACCTTGGCTTTCCACGGCCCGCCCGTGACGGCGGCGAGCAACCCGCCACCGAGACTGATGTCTTTAATCGATTTCACGGGGTAAGCAGTCAAAACGATATGAATGGTTTTGGCGTTATAGAGGTTGGCCCAATAGGCCCACTGCTCGGACTTGTTGAGGGCGGCAACATCAACCGCCTCCAGGGACTTGATATAGGATTTCAATTCCGGCTGCGCTTCGCGTTTGAAATCAGCGTAGCGCACTCTGGTGATGCCATCGGGCGAGGCGACGACATACGTTGAAAGCAACTTCGTCCAGGCGCTGTGATCGACCGCAACCGTCGATCCTTCCTTGGCTTTGCCGAACATTTCAGCCGGCGTCGCGGCCAATGCCAACACCGGGGCGAAGACAACGACAGCGGCAAGAAAAAAGGCGGTCAGTCCAGGTCCAGGAAAGCGCATCTGTAAAGTCCCCTTTTGCCGTTCACCGTCAGGAGCGTAGGTACGCAGCCCGGTTACAAAGGGGTTTCGCAGCGATGAGGTCCAGCGTTTCGGCGCGTGCGAAACAGAGGGATCAAAGCAACGTGATCGCTTTCGCCAAGGCTTAACTGTAACACTTGCCAAACGATCCGTGGCGGGACGTGAAATTGGCCGGGCAAGGCATCATAGCGGCAAAATTCACGCCTGCGTTGACTTGCGCCCTGCCCAAACGTATAAACCGGCCACTCCGAGCCGCGTTCAAACCACGCCGGGCCCCGTTTAAAGGCCCGCGTTTTGATTTAAGCCACGGATAAACAATCATTTTTCGCCTGCTGCCGTTCGGGTGGCACGGCCATAAGCCTTGTCGGAGACGACCGTGAAACGCACCTATCAGCCGAGCC
>JAYUCQ010000398.1:0-3572 GCA_043740265.1 Hyphomicrobium sp. | reverse complement strand
CGCACCTGCCACAGCGTTTGGCCTGCCAAATCGCAGTGATAGAAAACCGGAATGTTCGGTGACGATATGAGAATCGAGATCTTCTTTTTCAGAACCTTGAGTTCTGGCACGTTGTCTTGAATTTCAGCATAGATGTCATCGAGCAGTTGGCCATACGCCGGCACAACCTTCTCCGGATTCAAGAGCATGATCCAGATGTGACCTTTGGCGACCGCGTCCATAACTTCGCGGCCGCTCAACCCGCGAATTTCGCCCTCACGGCGGCTTGAGCGGTCTTTCGCTCCGCGCTTCATCGTGTTGACGTAGTAATTCTCACGCGGCGATTTCTCGATGAGATCTGCCAGCGCTTCGTCACTAAAGAGCGGCGAGAGATGTGCATTGTGATGGACTAATAGCGGCTTCTTGCCAAAGCCGTCGCTCAGGCTTTGATCCCACTCCGGCATGATCTTGTTCAACACGTAGTGCCTCTCATAACCCCTGGGGTGTCGTCAGCTGCGCGACCCCGTCAAACCTAATCTCAGCCGGGTCGATCCGAATCCAACGCGGCAAAGCCGCACGCAGAGCCCAGCATCCAATCTAGGATTGATAGCACAGCCAAATGCCGCATCAAATGATAGCCTCACCCCCTGGTAAAGGGTCATAACAAACTTCGCGTAAACCTTACGGTCCAGCGTCCGGCCGTTTGGCAACTTGCGAGAAAAAAACGTTTCATATCGCTACAATTCACAAACGCCCGCCACTGTATTTGCGGCTCAAGCGGTGACCCGGCGGCGGCGGCCATGGCGCGCCATTTGCACCATTTGACCCGGGCGGTTTCAGGCTCACAACTTCACATGCTGGCTCACATGCTGGCTCAGATGCTGGCTCGCACTGCGCCGCCACACGGATTGATATTCTAGCCGTAGAAAGTGATATTACGGTGGTACCGCCTTTAACCAGTCCGTATCGGCGGTTAGCCGTAACTCAGATGCATCGCCTTTTCGGGTCCTGCGGCCCCGGTCAGATCAACACGTGTCGTCTGCTCAGGGCTCGCCGGCAAGGGAACGCCATTCGATGATCGGCAGGCACGTCAGTTACTATTTTGGCTCAAAGCTGGTCGCAGCGGTCCTCAATCTTCTGTCGATGGCCTTGTTCGTGCGCCTCGCGGGACAAGAGATCTACGGTGGCTACATCGTTGCTATGGCGTGGGCAGCAATTGCCTACAGTGTCACGTTGCAATGGCTTCGTTTTGCATTTTTTGCGTCGTTCCGCGAAGACACCGGTGCCCAGCAGATCGCAACGTATCTTAGAGTTCTGGCCGCAGGAATGTTTGCCTTCGCAGTGGTTTGCAGCCTGGCGGTGGCGCTTGGACTTGTTGCGGCGGAGACGGCGTTTGCCGTTTTCGTCATTGTCACCGGACTTGCCGCATATGACGCCCTGCATGAAGCCGCCCGCACCCGCTTGCAAGCACGTACCGTCGCCATCGGCGTGATCACCCGGTCGGTGCTCATTCTGGTGTTGGGCCTTGCGGCCTTGAAATTTCATGCCTCGGCTTTATCGCTGGCGATCGCTTTCGGAGCTGCGCATTGGGGTGGTGCACTGGCACTCGTTCACGGCGTCGCGGGCACCGCCGGGGCCGGCTGGTCGCGTGATGCCGCCCGCAGTCTTTGGGCATCTGGCCGTCCGCTGATCCCAGCCTTCGCCGTCGATTCTTTCGGACTGCAAGTTGATCGCCTTCAGCTGGCGCATCACGCCGGATTGGCCGACGTTGGGCCTTATGGCGCCGTCTCAGATTTCATCCGCCAAATTATGATCGTCGGTTCTGAGGCCATATCCGGCGCATACATGGCACTGGCACGCGCCGACGCCGTCAACGGCCGCCAAGATGCAGCCCGGCTGATGCTCGGTCAGGCATTTCGCGCTTTCGTCATGCTGACAGCGTTCGCTGGATGCTTCGCTTTGCATTTCGCTGAACCGCTGCTGACAACGTTATTTGGCAGCAGCATAGCGACAGCGGTGCAGCCTATCCTTCTACTCATCCTTGCCAGTAACACCATTATGGTGTTCCGCGCTTACTACTTCGCTCAGATCCTGTTCGTCGACAACGGATCGAAGCTGCTCTTGGTCGCCAACGTCGCGCACGCAATTGTCGCCGCCACATTGAGCGTTCTTCTCGTTCCCCGCTACGGCGCAGCGGGTGCCGCTTTGTCGCTGATGATGGGGCACCTCGTGGCACTCATTTGCTATGCGTGGACGTGGCGCGGCAGCTACGTCACGCAACTACCGTACGGCGATTGTGCGATTGTGGTCTTGAGCGCGCTCGCCGCCTATGTGCTGATGGAGGCCATTGACGCCGCTGCGGGCCGCGGTGCTTTGAGCACTATCGTTAGTCTCATCGTCTTCTGCACAATCGCCTTTGCAACGGCCTGGAAATACAAAATTTTGTCGATTAACGAACTGGCAAAACCGGTCTCTCGTATGTTTGCCCGGTTCCGGGAAGGGTCAGCGACATGACGTCCGTGGCTGTCTCACCGATGTCGGGTAAATCAGTCTTGTTCCTCATCAACCAGGACCTAGGCGGTGGGGTCGAGTATCTCGGCCGCGTGCTAAGCAGCGATCTCGAGAAGCGCGGTGCATCCTGCCGGACGTGCTTTATCTATCCCGCCAGCGGCTACAATGCTGCCGCCAAAATTCCGCACATCCTGCACAAAGCCAAGACCATTGCCGCAGCCTGTCCTGATGTGATCATCACGTTTCAACCGACTGCGTCGGCAGTCGCTGCTATTGCCGGGCGCCTTGGCGGTTGCAAAGTCCGCATCGTGCATCAGTCCAATAGCCCGGTTAAGTCCAATGCCATCGTGCGCGAAATCGACAAGCTGCTCGGCTCGATCGGCGCTTATTCCGTGACGATCGCGAATTCGCGAGCGACGGTTAGTGAATTTGCAGACTACCCAAAGCGCTATCAGAGCCGCATCAAGCTGATCGAGCACGGCATACCGCCCCCGGTTTATGCGCTCGAGCCCGCGGCAATCCGGGCAAAGTTTGCAATTCCCGCCGACGGTCCGCTGTTGCTCATGGCAGCACGGCTCGATTTGCAAAAAGGCCACAACATTATTGTCTCGGCGCTTTCCAAGTTGCCGGGCGCGCGGCTGGTTATGGCTGGCACTGGACCTGAAAAGCACAACCTCATTGCTCTTGCGCACCAGACTGGTGTCGAGAACCGGCTGCATTTCCTCGGTCACGTTGGCCGTCAGGATCTAACCGATCTTTATCGTGCTGCATCCCTGTTTGTCTTTCCGTCAGCCTGGGAAACGTTTGGATTGGCCGCCGTCGAGGCCGCTATGGTGGGCCTTCCGGTTGTGGCGGCCGGCATTCCTGCTTTGCGCGAAGTCCTAACGCACGATGGGAAAACGACGGCGCACTTCGTCGGCAGCCGGACCCCGCTTGCATGGGCCGCCGCCATCTCTGAATCTTTGAACGATCCGGATCTGCGACGCCGCAGCGAGGCTTTTGCCCTTATCGTCCAGGACCACTACAGCGAAGACCGGATGATGCAAGGCTATGTCGATCTCTATTCAGAGCTCATGCCGGAA
>JAYUCQ010000397.1:0-3582 GCA_043740265.1 Hyphomicrobium sp. | reverse complement strand
GGCCTGGCCGTAGAGGGCGTCCGCCCCATCCCCGCCTAGGAGCTGGTCGTTGTCGTTCCCACCTTGGAGGATGTCATTGCCGGCCCCGCCGTAAAGGGTGTCCACCCCGTCGCCGCCGAACAGCTGGTCATTGCCGTTGCCGCCGTCGATCCAGTCGTTGCCGCCGTCACCCCAAACGGTGTCGTCGTCAGCGTGGCCGGCTTGCAGGCGGTCGTCGCCTTCGGTGCCGCCAAGCACCATCGTGTTGCCGAAGAAGTTATCATCGCCGATGAAGTGCACCGTATTGTCGGGCAGAACTTCAACGAGCAGCGCACCGGTCACAGGGTTGTGCAGCCAAGTTGCTTTGTCTGTCAGCGTTCCGTCTGGATTGACGTAATTTTTGGCTTCGACGGTATATTCCGGCGTCAGGAAGATGCTGCCTGGCAGGTGCTTGGCACCTGTATTGCGCATAATGAGATCGGTAAACGTGTTGGCTTCGATCTCACCACCCCAATGCGTACCTTCGATTCGCGGCAGGTAATACAGCCGGTCGGCATCTTGCAGATGTTCGAGCTGGGTTTCGAAGATAGCGTTGAATGTCGAACCGAGGAGCCCGCCGAACAGGTTCTGCTTTTCAGCAAGGCCGCCGATCCAAAGATCGATGTTGTCGAGACCGGTAATAGAGCCTGTGCTCCATTGCGCGTGGACTGCCAGCACGTTGCCCGTGTCGTTGGCGTAAGCGCCAAGGCTGTGCAGGAAGTCGTAAGCGTCCCGGTGAGCGGGGTCGTCGTTCTGGTGCGCCGGATCGGTGCCCAGCGTCACGAGGTTGAGAGCCGCCGCGCGCTTGTCAGCGAGTGTCGCTGCTCCGGTAATAGATGCATGCGTGCCATAAGCCGCCAGGAAGTTCATGATCGAGGCGTCGTGCTTCAGGAACTGGCGGAACTCATCCCAGTTCGCATATGGCTTCAAAGTTTGATCGTGCGTGGCGTCGTACATTTGCGCACGCACAAGGTTGAGCGGAGCGACGCCGACGTCACGGCCACGCGCGATGTTCAGCGCTGCGAGGTCAAGCGGCAGGCCCAAAAGATTGTTGCGCAGCGAACCGGTGACGAACTCGTCGATTTCCGAGCCAATCTGGTGGGTTGTGCCTTGGATAATCTGCGCCGCTTCGGTTGCGCCGCCGGCGGCAAATGCGAGCGGATTGGTGAAAGCCTGAATGAGGCCCATGTTGGTGACGATGGGCTTGCCATCGGCGCCGACTGCATACGTGCCGTCAGCATTGAGCTGGAATGTCGGTACGTTCTCATCGAGCATCGAGTGGCCAAAGCGATATACCGCGTTGGCAAATTCGGAGACGATCGCTGGGTCGAGGTGGATATCGACGTTACCGAAGACGTGGATGGTTGGCGCAATTTTGCGGGCAAATTCTTCGAACACAAGATGCTGATACTGCGTCTCAGTGCCGAACTTGGCGGTTTGGAACAAGCGCTCGCCGTTCCATTCGTTGTCTTGAATGACGTGGATCGGCACCCCATTGGCATCGACGCCATTGGCGACGGTTAGATCGACGCCCGCGAGGACCCAATTGTTGGCAAACGAGACGTTGCCATTCGAGAGTTCCTGCTGAACAAGGCCCTTCGTCTGATCGAGCAGACGATTGTGCTCATCATGGAAGATTGAATGCACGGCCGTCAGTGCAATGTTTTCGTTGGCGCGGCCATCACCGGCAATGTAGTGCGCGTCGAGCAATTCGTTGTCGTAGGTGAGTTTCTCGCCGGAGAGCGGATTGATGGGCTGAGCATTACCAGCAACCGCGTCGGTATCGGCAACCAAATGTGTGACGCCGTCTTGCTTGAACGGCACCGCCATGAAGGCTGTGTCGTTGAGGAAGGCGTGGTCGGTGAATATGGTATTGGCTGGCAATGCAATTGCAGTAATGGGGCCGTTGGCAGCGTTGATATTGCCAGCTTCAACCAAGGCTTGGCCGCCGCCCGCGGCGCTGACGACGATTTGAACGTTGCCGTTGGCGGACAAAAGCAAATTGCCATAGGCGTCGGTTGCCACAAGCGGCACGTTACCGACGTTGTAGTCGGTCAAGACGATGCCAAGCTTCAAGGCGTTGGCCTTTACGTCTGACCACGTCGCCATGCCGGTATTGTCGTCGGCATTGCCAGCAATATTATCAGGGCCGGCGGCGTGCTGCAGCAGCTTACCGGTCGAGTGCAATTTGCCGTCAACGCCCGTGATGTACTCGCGCAGGAACGCCTGGTGGGCAGGGTTCGACGTATAGGTCTGGCTCTGGTCGACGAACGGCGTGATGGTGTTGGTGTTTTGATGGAGATCGTCGGCGGTGCCGAGAATGCCGTCGGCTCCTGGCAGGTTGGTGGCCCGCGTCAGGATCATAAACGCTTGGCTTGCAGGAACTACGTCATTTGGAGCAATCGTGCCGTCAGGGCGAACTGAACCATCGACGATACCATCGGGGCCGACTGTGCGCAGTGGATCGTCAGCCGCAAGTGGAATGAAGACTGTGCCGTTGCCGCCCTTGGTGATCAGATCGACGCCGTGATCGAAGAACTGGCCGAAGAACGTCAGCCAATTGTTGAAGGGGGCTGAGAGGCCGGCGTCAGGCGTGATGTTGCCGATGAAAAGGTTTGCGGTGTTGACGTCATCGGTGGTGTTGGCCACGCCGTCGGCACCCCAGAAATCATCCGCTGTCCCGGCTATACCATCGACGCCAAGGGTGAGCGTCAACCCGGACGGGTTGGTATTCATCACCGTGTAACCGTCACCGAGCTGCGCACCGAAAGCCTGTGCTGTTTGCACGGCTGCTGGATTGTTGATGCTGATGTCTGAGATGGCGTTGGAGATCAGGCGCGGACCCGGATCGATGACGTTAACACCAAAGGCTTGCGGGGCGCCGGGAATGGTGCTGGCGTAGGTCGTCGTCTGCACGTCGCCTGCAACGCCGGGATTCGGATCGAAAGGCGTGCCGTCGACGTTGACCGTCACTGTCTGGAAGTACTGCTGGGTCGCTGTCGGGAATGTCTGATCGGCCGAGCCGAACGTGCCTTGTGCCGTGACGGCGCTGTTATTCGTGCCGGCAACCTCACGCAAACCGAACGCAAGATGCGGACTGAGTGGCGGCGTGCCCGTCTCTGCCATCTTGATCTGAGTCAGAATGAATTCCAGATCGGATGTATTGAAATTGGCCATCTGCCGTACTCCTAAAAATCACATTCTCGCATCTGAGGGCTGGTTGCGAAGTGCTCTGACGCTCATAAAAGCGGCGGTTTTCTCGCTACCCGACGACGTCCTTCGACACAAAAGCGAAGCCAGTCCTCTCCCAGTCTGGAAAAGATTTTACGGATAACCAAAAATTCGAGGAGGGCCGAGAGCCGCGCGATATAGGCCGACTGGAGGCCCACCCGGCCTAGACCAGTGGGGGCCACTGGTGCGGACCTTGGTCCGGGGTAATTGTACACTTGAGTGTCGGCGGACGGATGCGGCGGCAGACAGCTTAGATAGACTTAACGCTTATTCTGCCTATTCGACCGGATGCGCCGCCAGGCCCGGAGGGTGAAGTTTCAGCACCGAGCGCGC
>JAYUCQ010000396.1:0-3583 GCA_043740265.1 Hyphomicrobium sp. | reverse complement strand
AGATTTTGAAAGACAAGGAACCTAAGAAGGTTCGTGTAAACTAGGGACGTCCAGTCCTAAAATTTCTTCACGGCGCCCGGGCATGACGAGAACGTCATCGCAATGGGTTGCAGCGAGATGCGCGCGCCTTGATGCTCGCTAGATCGCAAGAATTCAACACCCGAGCCGTCGGCTGATTGTGCACAGACGATTCGCTCGTGGTTAGGTCCTTGCGCGGGATTTTGGATTGGTTGGGCACGAGTAGTAAATGAAACCGCTTTTTCGCCAGCGGCGGCCGGTTGCGGAATGCCCGCTAGCGAGCAGATCAAAAGAACTGACATACTGCGCACCGGCGACCTCCTCAAACATGCAAAACGCTCATTGCAAAGAATGATCGATTGGCCGGAGGAATGGGTAAATATCACCGCGTCTTCAAATCTTTCCTATCTTCGTTGGTAAACGGCAAGTTAAGCCTTGCCCGGCAGTGGCACCAATATCTGGAAAGGCTAGTCGCGCTCAACGAACAGTGAGTGGCGAAGCAGTAGCCACCAAGTTCCGTCATGCCGGTGAAGACCGGCACCCACGGCAAGCTTGCGCAGCTTTGGTGTTGCGGCGCGCGATGCTGCTGCCCTGCGTAGGGATCCGAGAAACTCAGTCCGTTGAAACCTGTCGTGGGTGCCGTCCTCCGACGGCATGTCGTCTGAGGATGTGGCCGCCCCTCACCCCAATTTCATTTACCGCTGACGCGGCGGGCCTCTCCCCGCTGAAGGGCGGGAAGAGGGAGCCACTACTGCTGGCTATTCGATTGCTGCTGTTGCTGGCTGGCGGTTTGCTGGACGTCGACGATGACGTCGAGGGTTTCGTTAGTGCCGCCGCGCCGCGTGCCGCGGATGGGGGCGGAGGATTCAGCGTCGAGGCCAGTTGCGAGGCGGACGTAGCGTTCGTCGGGGCAGACACTGTTGGCCGGATCAAAGCCAACCCAGCCCAAATTCTCGATCCAGACTTCGGCCCAGGCGTGATGCGCTTCCGCAGCTTCCTCGGCGCCTGAAACGTAATAGCCGCTGACGTAGCGCGCCGGGCTGCCGAGCAAGCGCGCCGCCGCGATCATGACGTGGGCGTGATCCTGGCAAACGCCGCTGCCGGTCTCCAGCGCTTGTTCAGCCGTAGTGCCGCTGGACGTCGCGCCGATTTTGTAGGCGATGGCTTCGGTGACGAGGCCCATCAGGCTGTGAAAGCGGTCGAGCCCGCTGGCCTCCGCGGCCGTTTCTGCCAGCGCCCTGACGCGCTCACCGGCAAACGTTTTGTCGGTGTGGCGCAGGTAGATGCGCTTGGGCGTGAGTTCGGACAAGCCTTGCACCACGCCGGCGCGGTCTTCGGTATCGACGACGCCTTTGGCGATGACCAGACTTTCGCTGTGGCTGCCAACGAACGTGACGAGATGCGCGGCGTTGCCGTAGCTGTCGCGGAACGGCGTTGCCGAATCGAAGCCCGGCGCGGTGATGGCCCAGCTGATGACCTTCTGGCCGGCGAATGAGGGTGGCGTTAAGCGCAGGGTTTGGATGGAATAGGACGCCGGCGCGTCATAAGCGTAGCGGGAGACATGGCCGATGGATACGCGCATGTTCTGGGCCCTCAATCGGCAAAATGGTAGGCCTGCGAAATCTCGCGGCTGACTTTGTTGTTGCGGGCAATGAAGTCTTGCACGAATTCGTGCAGGCCAGACTGGAAGATTGCTTTCATATCGGCTTCGAGCAGCAGATCGCGCGTGGCGTGGGCGGTGGCGTGGCAGGCGTGCTGCGCGCCGTAGAAGACGCCGAGTTCGCCCAGCGTTTGCGTCAGCTCATCGTAGCACGAGCGCAGTGACCGCGGCATCTGCCGGTTGAGGATGAGGTAATCGGCAATTTTCCACGGCCGGTAGGTATCTTTGAAGACCCAGCGGTAGCTTCGATGCGCCGAGACGGATCGCAAAATCGCGGTCCACTGGAAGTTGTCCTTGCCGCTGCCGACCATCTCGGCTGAGGGCAGCAGGTGATAGTATTTGACGTCGAGGATGCGCGATGTGCTGTCGGCGCGTTCGATGAAGGTGCCGAGCTGGCTGAAGTAGAAGGTGTCGTTGCGGAGAATGGTATTCAGCAAAGCGCCGCGATACAACGCTGACCGCGAGCGGATCCAGTCGAGCAGGCCGGGCAGCGAATTCGACGACACCGATTGCGGCTTGATGGCTGAAAATTCCAGCCATGATGAGTTGAGGCTTTCCCACATTTCTCTGGTCAGTGCCGTCCGTTGCGCCCGGCCATTGCGGCGCGCGGTACTGAGGCAGGTCGCGACACTTGAAGGGTTGACCGGGTCAAACAGCATGTAATCGACGACGTTGCGCGTGTTCAATTCGCCGTGGCGCTGGACGTAGCCGTCAAGGCATCCGGCACTTTGCAGGGTCGAGCGCCATTCTTCATGGAAGCCTTCGCCCTCGCGCGGCAGCAAGACAATGCGGTATCCGACCTCGAGCAGGCGCGCCATATTTTCCGCCCGCTCGACGGAGCGCGACAGCCAGTAGAGATCATTTGCAGCGCGGCCGAGCATGATGCGATTAGTCCTGAAGTACCCAAGTGTCTTTGGTGCCGCCGCCCTGGCTTGAATTGACGACCAGCGAACCCTGTTTCAAGGCGACGCGCGTTAGCCCGCCTGGCACGACGCGGACCTGATCGCCGACGAGCACAAACGGTCTGAGATCAAGGTGACGGGGCGCGACGCCGGCATTGACGAGCGTTGGACAGGTCGAGAGCGCCAGCGTCGGCTGAGCGATATAGTTCGATGGATTGGCGGTCAGCTTAGCGCGGAAGGTTTCAATTTCAGCCTTCGACGCTGCCGGCCCGACCAGCATGCCGTAACCTCCGGAGCCGTGCACCTCTTTGACGACCAGCTGCTCAAGCTTTTCCAGCACATACTTCAAAGCGTCTGGTTCGCGGCAGTTGTGCGTTTCGACGTTGTTCAGGATTGCGGCCCGGCCGGTATAGAACTGAATGATGGCTGGGATGTAGCTGTAGATGGCCTTGTCGTCGGCGATGCCGGCGCCGGGCGCGTTGACAATCGACAAGCGGCCTGAGCGGAAGACGTCAAAAATGCCAGGGACGCCGAGCATCGATTTGGGATCGAAGACCAGCGGATCGAGGTAGTCATCATCGACGCGGCGGTAGAGCACGTCGACGCGTTTCAGCCCCTCTGTGGTCTTCATGAGAAGTTCGCCGTCGATGACCACAAGATCCTGGCCTTCGACAAGCTCGACACCCATTTGATCGGCGAGGAAGGTGTGTTCGAAATAGGCGCTATTGTAAGAGCCGGGTGTCAGCAGGGCGATCGTTGGCTCAATGCTGAGGTTTGACGGCGCAACGCTTTCGAGCGTCCGGCGCAGAATATCAGGATAGTCTTCGACCGGGCGAACGCGATTGCGCGAGAACAAGTCCGGGAACAGATGCAGCATCGTCTCGCGGTTCTCGAGCATGTAAGAGACGCCCGACGGTGTCCGCGTGTTGTCTTCAAGAACCATAAAATCGTCTTCGCTGGTGCGGACGATATCGATGCCGATGACATGACTGTAAATGCCGCG
>JAYUCQ010000395.1:0-8712 GCA_043740265.1 Hyphomicrobium sp. | reverse complement strand
CCGCCAAGAAGATCACCGACGAGGTCAAGAAGGCGGCGTGATTGGGCGCAGGTGATTTATTCTCCCCGTTGCCCTAAAGATTCACCGCCGGTGAATTTGCCGTGATCCGGCAAAAAACTGGGGGTTAAGATGTTGCGTTTTTCGCTACATCACGCATTGTCGTCGTGCGTAGGACATTTCCTACGGAAAAAAAATGGGAGACCAGCTTGCAGGCTGATCCCCCGGCTAAGCCTAAAATGGCTAGCTATCTTCGCTCTTCAAGATTGGCTACAGCAGCAACATAAGTTGTTGCTGGGGCCAACTTCTCCAGTGAGAACAGACGCTCTCTTCGCGCCCAAACCGATGCCGGACATACTGTCTGACATGAACGGTCTTCTCCCTGCGTCGGGTATACATTGCCTTCATATTCTAACCTTTCTCGCTAACGACGCATTATTGCGTCGCGCAATTACGCTCATGCGGTGAGCGAGATCGGTCGAACCTTGGACGCAGTACCCCGGATAAACGCATACACGATTCTTGATTTTGGCAACGGGTCTTGGTGACCTCGGTGGCTCGCTATCCACGGGAAGCGTATACCCGCACACCCGTCATCCTGGATGCGACGCAGCATTTGTTTGTTTGCTTAAGAATTGCCGTGGGTGGCCACCTATCGTGCGTACCGCACGATCGCTATGCGATGCGGCCATGACGTCCCTGCCCCCTACCTAAACCGCCCACCCTTCTGCAGCACTTCGATTTTGTAGCCGTCGGGGTCTTCGATGAAGAAGAAGGTGCCGAAGGGTTTGCCATCGTGGCTCATCTGCTTGATGTCCTTCGGCGCGTAGCCCGCCGCTGAAATGCGCGCCCGCTCGGCTTCGATATCGTTCACAACAAACGCAACGTGGCCGTAGCCATTGCCGAGGTCATAGACGTCTGTGCGGCCCTTGTTGACCGTCAGTTCAACCTCGAAATCATTTTCGGGGTTGCTCATGTAGATCAGCGTGAAGTCCGGCCAATCGCGGCGGTCCTCCACCTTCAAGCCAAAGCATGTCTCGTAGAATTTGACCGATCGCGCTTCGTCAAGCACGCGGATCATCATGTGTACGGCTTTGGCCATGATCTAAATCCCCAAACTTAAAGCCACGGCCGCGAAACAGCAGCGCTCTTCTCGAACGCGCCGATGGCTTTGTCTTTTTCCAGCGTCAGGCCAATGTTGTCGAGGCCATTCAACATGCAATGTTTGCGGAATGGATCGATATCGAATTTGATTTTGCCGCCGTCGGGTCCGCGAATTTCTTGTTTTTCGAGATCAACCGTCACGACTGCATTCGCCCCGCGCGACGCATCATCCATCAGCTTATCAACGTCGGCTTGCGGCAGGCGGATCGGCAAAATACCGTTCTGGAAGCAGTTGTTATAAAAAATGTCGGCGAAGTCGGTGGCGATGACGCAGCGGATGCCGAAATCCATCAGCGCCCACGGCGCATGTTCGCGCGACGACCCGCAGCCGAAATTATCGCCAGTCACCAGAATTTTAGCGGCCCGATATTGCGGCTTATTCAAAACGAAATCGCTGACTTCCTTGCCCGTCGCCGGATCAAAGCGCATTTCATAGAATAGCGACTTGCCAAGCCCGGTGCGCTTGATCGTTTTTAAAAACTGCTTGGGGATGATCATGTCGGTGTCGATGTTGCGCAGCGGCAGGGGGGCTGCAACGCCACTCAGGGTCGTGAACTTGTCCATGTCCTGTCCGTCTCCGTTCAAAAAAACGTCACGCTCTCAGCGCATCCGCCAGAGCCCTGAAATACCCCTCCGCCGCCGTCAGCCGCCGCGCCTGTTTAAAGGCGCCAATCTCGGCGATCGCGGCCTCAAGTTCGAAGGGGGCCAAGTGTTCCAGCCGCCGTTTAACGCCCGCCCGCTTGCGCCCGTCAAGGTGATGTTGAAGCGCAGTCATGATTGTTTCGACGTAGCCCGTTATCCGCCCCAGTTCGCGCGTGGCGGCCAGCAGGTTGGAGCGGTCCCCGGGTGCCAATTCCAGCGCCGCGAGGGCACCAGCGGCCCGGGAAAGCGTTGCCGCGATCTCCTCGGCGTAGAGCGCCACTTTCTCGCGCCGGGCGCGGTCGATTTCGGCGACTTGGCCGACCCACTGATAAATGGTCTGCCCAAGGTCAATCAGGTGCTTCGTGTAGTCGGCAAGGCGCATCGTCGTTAACTCCGTCCGGTCGTCACGGGCGAAGTTTAAGGGGGCTCAGAGGGGGCGGGGATAACTTATTTTGTGGCTACTTGATTGTTGGATCTTCGTAGCATTTGCGCATGTATTCGCAGCGGTGGCTGCCGGTGAAATGCATGCTGTCGCCTTTGGCGGGCGAAATAAAATTGCAGATTTCGTCAAGGCCCTCAGGCGTTAACCACTCCTGGCGGCGGCCGCGCTGGACGGCGAAGCAGTCGGCGGTTTCTTCATCGGGTCCGCGGAACTGGTGGCCGCATTCGTGCGCGAAGATCCATTGCTTCACGGGTGTCGAAACCTTGCCGAGCAGCCGCGGGTTCATGATCAGAAATCCTGGGTAGGCGGCGCCATAGTCATCGAGCTGGCTATCGACGACAGTTGGCCGCTGCCCGCACAATTGTTTGCGGCCATCGAGCTTGAATTCACCCGGCTGAAGCAGCACGGTTTCACCGCCAACCCTGCTGACATATTCTTCCGGTGTCGGGGTCGCATCTTGGGCGCGGACGCCCGGCGCAAAAGCTACTGAAATTACGATGGCTAAACCGAAGCTCAGCCAGGTCGACGCGAGACGGATGATCATGCCAGATAACTCTTAGCGCTTGCCCCTACAGACCGGCCTCAGACCGGGCTCGTTTCGACGTGACGGCGTAACCATTTCAAAGTGGCGTGAAACGCCGTCGTACACAAGCCGCAGCTCGCAGACGCCGTGTTCTCGCACAAGACCGGTTAAGGCCGGGTGATGGTGCACCCATTACGCGGTCGCTTCGGTCTCGATGGTTTCCATATCGTCGTCAGAAAAGCCGAAATGATGGCCGATCTCGTGGACGAGTACATGGGCCACCAAATGACCGAGTTCTTCATCGCTTCCGGCCCATTCATCCAGGATCGGCCGACGGTAGAGAAACACCATATCGGGCTCGCGTGGTACATCCGACACACTCTGTTTATCGAGGCTAACGCCTTGATAAAGCCCGGTCAGATCGAACGGGTCCTCGATGCCGAGTTCGTCGAGGATGTCATCGGAGGCGAAATCCTCAACCCGGATGATGACGTCGCCAGCCAGCTCGCGGAACTGAGACGGCAGCTTGTCCCAGGCGGTGTTCGCCATGGCCTCAAAGTCGGCAAGGCTTGGGGGCACGGCGGACGGCCAGTTGTTCGGCATTGTCTGGGCTCCTCGGCCTATGGGAGCGAAGTGATAGAGCGTGCCAGGGCCAAAGGGAAGCACGGCCTCTAGCCATCCATCCACTCAGCATCGCCGTTAAGTGCTTTCCCAGGCCAGCAGCCTACCTCCAGCAAAAAGTATTGAACAAATGCCGCGGTTGTTTCGTTATAGGACCGGGCGCCCCATAACGCGTACCGCATATTAAGGCCAGGAGAGCGCCGCCATGGAAACCCTGACCTTCCGTCCGCAGCAATCCGCCACGGCACCACTCTCTAAAAAGTTTCCGTTTGAACTGCGTGTTCTGTCTCCTGATGCCGACCGTTCCGAAGTCTATGCGCTGCGCTATCGCGCCTACCGCGACGCTTGGTGCATCCCGATCGACAAAAGCGAAATGATTTCAGACCGGCACGACACGCTTTCCAGTTCAGCGCTGATCGCCGCCTATGATGGGGATGCGTGTGTCGGCGCACTGCGCGTTTGTTTCAGTCATCCCGGCGAAACACACTTGGCGTTGCCGTGTGCGCCCTACTATCCAGCAGTTCAAGATTTGAAGCGCACCAGCGCCGGCAGTCTGGTCGAGATGTCCCGGTTGGCTATCGAACCAACGATCTCCAACACGTCGTATCGCACGACGCTTTATGCGTCGCTTGTGCGCGCGGGCTTCATGGCGGCTCAGGCGGCGGACGTTTCGATGATCTTGATCGCGACACGGCCCGAGTGGGTGCGGTTTTATAAATACATGCTGGGTTTCAAAACGATTGGCCAGCCCGCCGTTTATCCGCCGGGCGATGTTCCGATCGTGCTGCTCGGCGGCAGTTTCGGTGAAGCGCAAACCCGCCAGCGGGCGCAGAACGCATTTTTCAAAATCACCGGCGAAGAAATCGCCAGCATGAAAGCCGCGATTGCACCAGCGTTGGCGCTGCGGGTTGCGGCTTAGGATTGGTTGGATAGGATGGCGCAAGCTTGGCCAATCTTGATATCATTCATCACTTGCTGCTCAGCGGACAATGCACTTTGAAGCATATGAGCCAAATGCGAAAAGTCATTCCTGCGGGTGTGGTGCATAAGGTCCCGAACGATTTGCGTGCTCTCTTCTTAGCCAACTCTGAAACCTTAGAGGCATGGATCGATCTCACGCCTCTGGCGCGTAACGAGTGGATATGTTGGATCGAGTCCGCCAAAAAGCAGGAAACGCGGCTGCGTAAGATCGAGCGAATTCGCTCAGATCTGCTCGCAGGCAAACGCCGCCCCTGCTGCTGGCCAGGATGCAATCATCGGACGTGATACGGGCACAGGCCGCTACGCGTTGTCCGGCCTATGCGCACGTGTAATGGCGCCGACTTTTATATCGGACCCCACGTCCTCACATCGACAGAGTGCCCTTCAAGCGCCGTGGCCGTTTATCAGTCGGCTCAGTGATCTCCAGATGTTACCCGCAGCAATCCTTCAACACTTAGGTCTTCATCAATTTTCGGCCAATGTATTCCGTGACCAGCGGCACAAGGTTCCCACGTCGCGCGATCCGCGGACGATGCGGCCTTGAGGCGGGGAAACCAATCAAGAGGCGCAGAAATTTGGCGGCCGTCTTTGAGGCGTACGTCCAGGCTGTTCGCCGTGAACGACACCCCGGCCACCCTGCTATCGGCTCTAATTTCTAATGTGCTCATGCCAAGCGTCCAAAAATGCAGCCTGCTGTTCTGTTACTTTAGCACGAATTTCGGTGATCTCGTGGCTGGCGTAATTGCGGTTAACCGCTAGCGATATAGGGTCGAGCCAGAACTTGCACGAACGTTCCGCCTTATCGATGTGAACGTGCGGAGGCTCATGGCCCTCATTGCTGAAAAAGTAAAAGCGATAGCCGTTCCAACGGAGTATGGTCGGCACCGCTCAGTCTCCAACTTATTGCCACGTCCTCACATCAACAAAATGCCCCTCAAGCGCAGCAGCCGCCGCCATGATTGGCGACACCAGATGCGTGCGGCCTTTGTAGCCTTGGCGGCCTTCGAAGTTGCGGTTGGAAGTCGATGCGCAGCGCTGCCCTGGTTTCAACTGGTCGGGGTTCATGCCGAGGCACATCGAACAGCCGGGTTCGCGCCACTCAAATCCGGCGGCCTTGAAGATCTTGTCGAGGCCTTCGGCTTCGGCTTGTTCTTTGACAAGGCCCGAGCCCGGAACAATCATCGCATACGCCAGCCGCGTTGAGATCTTCTTGCCATCAACGACCTTGGCGACGACGCGCAAATCTTCGATGCGGCCGTTGGTGCAAGAGCCGATCCAAACAACGTCTAAAGGAATGTCGGTGATCTTGGTGCCGGGCGCGAGGCCCATATAATCAAGCGCACGCAGCATCGAGGCGCGCTTATTCTCATCAGTCACGGCCTTGGGATCGGGAACCGTTCCAGCAACCGACACGACGTCTTCCGGCGACGTGCCCCACGATACGATCGGCGGCAGCTTGGCGGCATCGAGCACGACGGTGCGGTCGAAATGCGCGCCTTCATCGGTGTGCAGCGTCTCCCAATACTTCATCGCCATGTCCCATGCGGAACCCTTTGGCGCTTTCGGGCGGCCTTTGATGAAGGCGTAGGTCTTTTCGTCCGGCGCGATCATGCCGGCGCGGGCTCCGCCTTCAATCGACATGTTGCAGACCGTCATTCGGCCTTCCATCGAAAGCGCGCGGATGGCTTCACCGGCATACTCGATGACGGAACCTGTGCCGCCGGCCGTGCCGATTTCGCCGATGATAGCGAGAATGATATCCTTAGCGCCCACGCCCTTCGGCGGCAGGCCGTCAACGCGAACCAGCATATTCTTGGCTTTGCTCTGGATCAGCGTTTGCGTCGCCAGCACGTGTTCGACTTCCGACGTGCCAATGCCGTGGGCCAGCGCGCCGAACGCACCGTGCGTGGATGTGTGGCTATCGCCGCAGACGATGGTTGTGCCCGGAAGCGTGAAGCCTTGCTCCGGCCCGACGACGTGGACGATACCCTGGCGCTTGTCGCGTTCGTGGAAGTATTCAACGCCGAAATCATGAGCATTCTTAGCCAGCGTCTCGACCTGGATGCGGCTTTGTTCGTCGGCAATGCCTTTGGTACGGTCCGTCGTCGGCACGTTGTGATCGACCACGGCGAGGGTTTTTTCAGGTGCTCGGACCTTGCGGCCGGCCAAGCGCAGGCCCTCGAACGCTTGCGGGCTGGTAACCTCGTGGACAAGGTGGCGGTCGATATAGAGGAGGCACGTGCCGTCAGCTGCGCGGTCAACCACGTGATCATCGAAAATTTTGTCGTAAAGCGTCTTTGCCGTCGTGCTTGCACCGTCGTGTGCCATGTCGCGCGTGACCCTTAAAGCGAGTGAAATGCGGAATTAGCCTGATAGATAGCGGGCTGGGCCGCATTTCGCAAATCACGGGTCGTCGCGGGCAGTTGGACAGCAAAAGACCGGGCTGATTTCTCAGCCCGGCCAAGGGGGAGGAACAGTTGTTCCAGACGAGGAGCCCATTCCGGGGGTGGCAATAACGACCCGGTCCGAACTCCGCCTCATGTTGCTTTGTACGACAGTTTTTGCCGTTGGATCAGAAACATTGGTCAGACCAGGCATGCGAAAAAAGCTATTTCCAGGCTTTGGTTTTTGAGACGAGAAAATCTCGCAGTAATTGCACCTTTTTTGAGCTTTTGAGTTCTTCCGGGTAAACAAAGATCAGCGGCATTGTCGGCTGTTCGATTTCGCTCAGTACCGGCACCAGATCGGTATCTTCTTCGGTCATATAATCCGGGATCATACCGATGCCGATGCCGGCGCGGATGGCGTATTTGATCGCCACCACACTGTTGATCCGCAATGTGGCATCGCGCGCTCCAGCTCCGTTGCGTCCGGCGTTTTCAATCCACGACATGGCGTGAAGATCGTTTGCGGGCGAGCCGGAGTAGGCGATAATGCGATGCTTATCGAGATCGGCCAGCGATTGCGGCGTGCCGAAGCGGCGAATGTATTGCGCCGACGCAAAGGCGCGCACGCGGCTTGAAAACAATGAGCGACGGATCAAATCGGCCTGTTCGGGTTCTGCTGTCCAGATGGCGACGTCGGCGGCGCGCATACCAATATCGACTTGTTCGTCGCTCAATATCAGCTCAACGCGGATTTCGGGGTAGAGATCGGCGAACTCGCGCAAGCGCGGTGTCATCCACACCGTGCCAAAGCCAATCGGAGAGGTCAGGCGCAAATCGCCCGATGGCTTGGTCGCCGTATCGGTGAGCAGCGTTTCCGCCGTCTGCAACTTGGCGAAAACCTCAACAACCGTGCGGTTGAGCAGCTCGCCCTGCTCGGTCAGCAGGAGGCCGCGGGCGTGGCGGTGAAACAGCGAGACCTTGAGATCGGCTTCGAGCGCCGAAATCTGCCGGCTGACGGCCGATTGGCTCATGTGCAGCTGTTCGCCGGCGTGCGTGAAGCTGCCAGCCTCGGCGGCGGCGTGGAAAATGCGCAGCTTGTCCCAGTCCATCGATAAACCCCGCTGCTCGCGACACCAGCGTCTCAGTCGGATGTCGCAATGCAGCATCCTAGCTATGCGTTTGGCGCAAGGCAATGATGGGAGCGGTTGGATTACGACAGTGTAATCCGCCAGGGCCGGTAAAAGCGTCGCGGCCCAGATCTGATGCTGCAAAACACAATCCGGTTCACGAGTGTCTTTTTTCGTTTCGGGCGCTGGTCTGTTCAGTGCTACCTCTGCCTTAGAATTCGCTAGGCCGCTGGGCCACCAGCGTCATACGCCAGCTTCACATGATCGTGGTCAATTTTGAGGGGCCTTCGTCACATGCTCGATAAACCAACCCCATCGGCAAACACTAAAACCGTTCAAGGCCCAGATTTTAGTTTCGTCGAGGAAATCACCTGGGAAGAGCTCCTCGCGCGAGGCGATATCTCACCGCCGACGCGGCCGCTGCTGGTCAAGGGTGCGGTCAAGGCTTGGCCAGCGTGGAAGCGTTGGTCGTTTGAAAAACTCGCCCAGCTGCGCCGCAAAGACGGCGGCGAGGTGATGGCCAGCTTTCAGAATGGTCTTGTCGAACAAGGCGTCACCAAAGAGCCGTTGATCAAGCCTGTGGCGCCGTATCTGCGTGACCTTGCCCGTCAAGCCGCTGATCCAGTGCCGGAAGACATGGGCTTGCTGTCCGCGCGCCGCCGCAAGGGCCTCAAGAAGGACGACAAGTTCAAACTCGACTGGTCGTACATGAACTCGTTTAAGGCCGACAAGGTCTACCTGGCGCAGTGGAATATTCTGGACGAATTTCCGGAGATGAAGAAGGATTTCGCGATCACCACGGTCTGGCCGGGCTGGCGCTGGACCTGG
>JAYUCQ010000394.1:0-3586 GCA_043740265.1 Hyphomicrobium sp. | reverse complement strand
CCTCACCTTTTACTGCGACGGCCTCGGCATGACCGAAGTCCGGCGCATCGACAACGAGCGCGGCCGCTTCACGCTGATTTTTCTTGCAGCCGCCGATGATGAGGCGCGCGCGAAAACCGAAAAAGCCACGTTGCTTGAGTTGACCTTCAATTGGGATGCCGAGGACTACGGCTCGGCCCGCAATTTCGGCCACTTGGCGTTTCTCGTCGACGACATTTACGCCACCTGCGTCCGGCTCAAGGATCGCGGCGTCACGATCAACCGGCCGCCACGCGACGGGCATATGGCCTTCGTGCGCTCGCCCGATCTCGTCTCGGTCGAGATCTTGCAAAAAGGCGATGCACGGCCGGCGGCTGAACCCTGGGCCAGTATGGCCAATACGGGGACGTGGTGATCCCTCCCGATCCTTGCCGGAGGTCTGTTGCAATCATCGGCGCAGGTCCCGCCGGACTGATGGCTGCTGAGGTTGTCGCGTCGGCTGGTCATGCCGTCACGATCTACGAGCGCATGCCGTCGCCGGCGCGCAAGTTTCTGATGGCAGGCCGCGGCGGGTTGAACCTAACGCACAGCGAACCGCTCGACCGCTTTCTCTCCCGCTACGGACCTGAAGCGACGGCTTTGCGCGAAGCCATCACCGCGTTTCCGCCCGAACAGGTGATGGGATGGGCACACGGCTTAGGCCAAGAAACATTCACTGGTTCAAGCGGCAGAATTTTCCCGAAAGCTATGAAAGCGTCGCCACTGCTGCGGGCGTGGCTGAAGCGGTTGGAGAAGCTTGGTGTTGACTTGAAAACGCAGCACGCTTGGACGGGATTTTATGGAGCGCGCGCAATCGTCGTGCGTGCGCCGGACCAAACGTTGCTGACGTTAGAAGCCGATGCAGTCATCCTCGCACTTGGCGGCGCAAGTTGGCCGAAGCTTGGGTCCGACGGCGCGTGGGCGGCCGTGCTTCGAAACGCCGGTATCGCCGTCTCGCCTCTCGAACCAGCCAACAGCGGCGTGCTTATCGGTTGGACTGACGTCTTCGCAAACCGGTTTGCCGGCGCGCCCTTGAAACGTATCGCAGTGACGATTGGAGAAACGCGCGTGCGCGGTGAAGCGGTTGTCACACGCGCTGGTCTTGAAGGCGGCGTTATCTATGCCTTGGGAAATGACATCCGATCCGCGCTGCAACGCGACGCAACTGCAACCCTCACCATCGACTTGAAACCTGATGTCAGCGAAGCCGTTTTGGTTGAGCGATTGTCCAAACCGCAAGGTTCGCAACCGCGCACCAATTTTCTGCGTAAGGTCACAGGGTTGGACGCCGCCGCCATCGGTATCCTCAGGGAAGCCGGTCCATTGCCCGCAAGTTCGGAAGGTCTGGCAGGCTGGATAAAATCCTTAGCCGTGACCGTTCGCGCCACCGCCGGGCTTGGACGCGCCATATCGACGGCGGGCGGGGTTTGTTTTTCAGATCTAACGGCAGATTTCATGCTGGCGGCAAGGCCCGGAGTATTCGCTGCCGGCGAAATGCTGGACTGGGATGCGCCGACCGGGGGCTACCTATTGCAAGCGGCATTGGCCACGGGTCAGGCAGCTGCCAAAGGAGTGTTGCATTGGCTTGACAGCCAACCCAAACTGTAAATTGGCCAAACGCGGACCATTTACATGCTCAATCTTGCTATTCTAATAGAAAAATTCTGTAAGTGACCATTTTGGGAATGATATTCTATACTTATTTGCATTTCAGGCTTTTAAAGGGAATGGATTACCCTTATGTGTAGGCTCGTTGGAGGCCAACTATGATCTTAATCGACCGAGCCCCGCCGGCTGTCAGCCAGGCGCCCAAGGATGCGTCCGCTGAAGCGCGAGCTGCTGCGCTCGACGCGGACTTGGCGTCACTTGATAGTCTTGAAGATCGTATCCGTGCCATCGTAGCGGCTGTCCCTGGCCGTCTCGCTTTTTCGTCAAGCCTTGGCATCGAAGATCAGGCGGTGACCCACGCCATCGCTCAGGTCAATGCAAAGTCAAAAACTGGTATCGACATTTTCACGCTCGATACCGGCCGCCATTTTCCAGAGACTTATGACACTCTGTTTGAAACCGAAGGCCGCTATGGCCTCAAAATCCGCGTCATGTATCCGGATGCGGTGGACGTCGAAAATCTGGTTGAAAGCGACGGAATTTATGGATTTCGGTATTCCGTAGATAGCCGCAAGGCATGCTGCGATATCCGCAAAGTCCGGCCCTTGAACCGCGCACTCGCTGGTGCCAGCGGGTGGATCACGGGGCTACGGCGCGAACAATCGCAAGGCCGCTCCCATGTTCCGTTCGCCACCTACGATCACGTCCAGACCCTCATGAAACTCAACCCCATCGCTGACTGGACGCTCGCCCAGCTTGAGGCCTATGTCGCTGCGAACAAAATCCCGGTCAATGCGCTGCACGCCCAAGGTTTTCCCTCCATCGGTTGCCAGCCGTGCACGCGCGCCATCAAACCTGGTGAAGATATTCGCGCCGGGCGCTGGTGGTGGGAAAATGAAGACGGTAAAGAGTGCGGCCTCCACGACCGCCGCATCGACGCAGAAACCTGATACACAACCCCAATTCAATGGCTTAGTTGACCGGTTAGACAAGGCCAATTTAACGAAGGCCATCTTAGATAAGGAATGGCGGCATGACCGCAGCACCATCGCATCTCGACTTGCTTGAAGCCGAGAGCATCCATATTTTCCGCGAAGCGGCAGCGCAGTTCCGCAAGCCCGTGTTGATGTATTCGATCGGCAAGGATTCGACGGTTCTGCTGCATCTCGCGCGCAAGGCGTTCTATCCGCAAAAGCTGCCGTTTCCATTGCTGCACATTGATACGACGTGGAAGTTCCGCGACATGATCGCGTTTCGCGATAAGACCGCGAAAGACTTCGGTCTCGATCTTATCGTTCACGTCAACGAGGACGGCATCAAGCGCGGCATCAATCCGATCGATCACGCGCCGTCCATTCACACCGACGTTTTGAAAACGCAGGCGCTGAAACAGGCGCTCGACAAGTATGGCTTTGACGCGGCTTTCGGTGGTGCGCGCCGCGATGAAGAAGCCAGCCGCGCCAAGGAGCGCGTTTTTTCATTCCGTGCTGCCGGTCATCGCTGGGATCCGAGGAAGCAGCGCCCCGAGATGTGGCGGCTGTTGAACGGCCGTCTGGGCACGGGTGAATCGGTGCGCGTCTTCCCGATGTCGAACTGGACCGAGAAAGACGTGTGGCGTTATATCCTGCGCGAAAAGCTCGAGGTCGTGCCGCTGTACTTCGCAGCCGAGCGCCCGACGATCATTCGTAACGGACAAATCCTGATGCAGGACGACGCCCGTCTGCAGCCCAAGCCCGGCGAAGAAGTCAAGATGCGCCGCATCCGCTTCCGCACGCTTGGATGTTACCCGCTGACAGCCGCCGTTGAATCTGACGCCAGCGACATCGAAAGTGTTGTCACCGAGACTTTGAACGCGCAAACGTCCGAACGGCAAGGCCGCCTGATCGACCACGATCAAGCCGGCGCCATGGAAAAGAAGAAGCAGGAAGGCTATTTTTAATGACGGTTCAGGCCCTTCGTA
>JAYUCQ010000393.1:0-8724 GCA_043740265.1 Hyphomicrobium sp. | reverse complement strand
GTTAGACGCCAGCCGGCAAATTCGGCACCGACAGTGACCCAATTTGTGCTCGGCCCGCTCTCGCTTTGCAGAAGTGCGCGCTGCCCTTTGCTGCCGTCGCTGATCATTCCGATCAAGCGCAGATTTGTCTGCTGTGCTGGGCTCGCCTGTAGCGCCGGCGTCGCCGTATCGACGGGTGGTGCCGCGGACGCACTGGTATCATCGCGGCGCGGTGCCGGGCGGCGGTTTGCCATAAAAAGCGGCCGCGCCAGTGTCTCGGCTAAGTCAGATAGGGTCAGGTTCTTGAGGGGCACCGAAAGTGTTTCAGGAGGCACGGCTATACTAGCTGTTTCCGCAACCACGATGGGAGACGTATCAATCGCTTCGTTCATCATCGCCCAGTTGCAGTAACCGAGCGCTGCGATGCCTGCCGCCGTGACGCCGTAAACGATTTTTTTAGCCAGCCAAGCCACGAGCTTCAGTCCTTCTTTTTGGGGGCTGCGCCGAGGAGCACAAATGATACATCCAGCGGCGGCACGTTGGCGGCACTTTCGGGCGCACGCGTGATGTGCAGGGCATCAACGATCATATTCTGACGGCTTTTTTCGACGTCAAACAGCATCTTCTGCAATGTTGCGAGGTCGGTGCTGACCTGCACTTGCAGGCCGAGCAAGCGCACGCTGCTTTGGTCCACGGCATCCATCGCCCGCGTGCTCGCAAAGCGGATTTTCTGTGCCGCGGCAACGTCGTTCAGGGTTGCTTGCAGACTTGCCAAGCGCAACGCGTCCGTTTCACCAGCAAGATAGGTTTGTTCGATGGCGGTTTGGCTTAGTCCGTCCTGCGGTTCCGCGTTGGCGGTACTCGCTGTCATGAAGCGGCCGAGCAGGGCGCGCTGCGACGCAATCTTGTCGTCCAAATCTCTAAAGCGCTCGAACATCGGCACGACGATGCCAAACGTGACGCCAGCGACAACGGCTGCCAAAAGCGCCAAAGCGGCCATTTTACTGCCAGCCCGGCGAACGGCAGCGGAGACGGGGGCTTGTGCGCTCATTGTTGCACCACACCTTCCGTCGCGCTGACTGACGCGGTACGCGACGACCGCCGCAGTTTAAGTCTCATACTGAAACGCTCTTTGTCGGCATTGGCGTCGAAGGTCACAGGAGACGTCAAAGCCGCATCTTTGAACATTTCGGCGCGTTCGAGCACCGGGATGAGGGCTGCAGAGGACTTCGCGAGCCCGGCGAAATCAACCGTGTCCTCTTCGATTTTGAGATCACTGAGGATAACGTCATCCGGCAGCAATCGCGTTAACTCATTGACGATTTCAACGGCGGGTGACCGCGATGACTTAAGCACCCGGACGGCGTTAACTTGGCTGCGAGCGGTTTCGGCAGCCGCCTGCTCGGCGTGCAATTTTTCGGCTTTGCCTCGGGCCGCGGTGACTTGTTCCTCAAGGTTTTGGAGGGCTGCCTCCCGGTGTGACAGACCAATCCAAGCCGCAGAACCAGCCAGCATCAGCGCCAAGACCGTCATTAGAAGTAGGGGGCGGCGGGAGGAAGCAGGGACGCCGATCAACTCTGGCGTACTCAAGAAATTCAACGGCAGCGCCGATTTACCATCGGACGACCAGCAATCCATGCAGGCGGCCTTGAGACCCAGATCTTCAATGCGCCGAACCGCATTTTCGGTCAATTTACGCTTGACCACGAACTGGGAGGCAGAGAGCCACCCCTTGCGAACGGCCGACGGTGCCAGCGTATGGCTGACGAAGACGTCGCTTAACTTAAAGGGTGTCGAGCGCTCAAAATCGAGCGTTAAAATGGATGCCGCCTGCCGCCGTGCGGTCGCCGGAATGTCGACATGACGCTCATAGCAGGCACTGTAGGGCAGCCTGATGCAAACGTTGGTTCCCGGACGCACCTGGGCAAATCGATCCAGCGCGGCCATAACACCGGCCTCACCGGCTGTATCGTCTGAGGCCACGATCGCACGGCCCCGTTTCAATTGCCCGCGCTTTATTTGAATAATGGAATGCAGCGCGCCCTTGGCATCAAGATTGACGATAACATCGGCGGCGCTGGCTGAATCCTGCGACAGCGGGCTTCCCGCCCCAAGGCCCGGTGTTAGGCCTGCGAGTTCGCTGGTCCACCACTGAAATCCGCGCGCCGCAATATCCGCAACGCCACCTAGTACGCCCGGCATGGGACTGGCACCTTTACTGCAACATTTGTCTACGCCGCCGTTAACGTCCGGCGCATTAAAGACCTTAAGGCAAAAGGTACATTCGGCAGCGGTACTAAGATAGGTGGGCTTAGGTCCGAATACTAAATGCCGTTACGGGTTTATAGTGTGACTGCCGATCCGCGCGAGGCTTCGATGCAGCAAGTTAGTTCTCATTCACCACGATCGTTACCTGACCCGCGCACCGATGCGTTTATGGACCGGCTGGGTGCGGCGCTGAGCGATCGCAAGCTGCTCGACGAGTTTGCGCTGAAGCGAGCGCGGCGGGCTCAAACACAATCGGGCGAGCGCTTTGATTTGGTTCTTTCGCGTCTCGGTCTTGTGACAGACGCGGCACTGGCGGACGTACTATCGGACCTTCTCGAAATTCCGTGCGTCAATCCGGGTGACTTTCCCGAAGCGCCCCTGTTTGCTGATGCGCTCCAAGGCACCTTCCTAAAATCCCACCGGCTTTTGCCGGTCGCTGACACCGGTGACGAAATCGTCGTTGCAACCGCTGACCCGTTCGACAGCGAAGCCATCACCGCGCTCGGATTTCTACTCGACCGCCCCGTTGCTCTGAGGATCGCGGCTGGCGGCGAGATCGAACGTCACATCGAGCGACTTTACGAACAAAAATTGCCGCGCGATGTATCGGCCGGACTTCCCGCTGCCGCCGTCAGCGACGAGAGCGGCAGTGAAGACGTCCGCAAGCTTGAAGACATGGCCAGCGAAGCGCCCGTCATCAAGCTGGTCCAGAACCTCGTCGCGCGCGCCGTTGAGATGCAGGCTTCCGACGTCCACATCGAGCCACGCGAAGATAGCGTGCGCGTGCGCTTCCGCATCGACGGCGTGCTGCATACGGTCGAGACGCTGCCTTTGTCAGTTCGAGCGGCGCTGAGTTCTCGCATCAAGATTATGGCGCAGTTGAACATCGCTGAGCGGAGATTGCCGCAAGACGGGCGCACCAAAGTGACGGTGCGCGGCCATGATGTCGATCTGCGCATTTCGACAATGCCGACGGTGCACGGTGAAAGCGTTGTTCTGCGAATTCTCGACCGGGCGAGCGTCAACCTGGCTTTCCCGTCGCTCGGATTTTCCGGCGAGGGACTTGGCGCATTCCAACGGCTGCTGCAAGAACCGAACGGAATCATTCTTGTTACGGGCCCAACAGGAAGCGGTAAGACGACAACGCTCTACACGGCTCTGAGCGTTCTCAACGATACCGAGCGCAAACTGTTCACCGTTGAAGACCCGATCGAGTACCAGCTGGCCGGTATCAACCAGATCCAGGTCAACCCAAAGATCGGGCTGTCGTTTGCGACCGCGCTGCGTTCAATCCTGCGGCAAGACCCTGATATCATCATGGTCGGCGAAATTCGCGATTTGGAAACCGCCGAAATGGCGATCCGCGCTTCGCTCACGGGTCATCTCGTGCTGTCAACAGTCCACACCAACGGAGCGGCGGCAACAGTGACGCGGCTGCTCGACATGGGTGTTGCTGACTACCTTCTGGCGTCGAGCCTCAAAGGCGTTCTGGCCCAGCGCTTGGTGCGTAAGTTGTGCAGCTTGTGCGCGGTCCCAGCCGACGTTCCAGCGGCAGTGATCGAGCGGTTGGCTGGTGCCCCCATCGATCCGTCGCGTCTTGGCGGCGTGCGCAAGGCGTGCGGATGTCCGTCCTGCCGTCAAACAGGTTTTTCGGGCCGCACGACAATTTATGAGCTTCTGCCCATCAGCAAAGGCGTCAAGGACGTGATCGTCAATTCCGGCTCGGAGCGCGCCATTGAAGAGGCTGCGGTCAGTGAGGGCATGACGCTGATGCGCCATAACGGACTTGAGAAAGTGCTCAATGGCGAGACGACTATCGAAGAAGTGCTTCGCGTCACCGGAGGCGACTGATGGGCCAGTTCCGCTATAAGGCGTACGATGCGACCGGCGCACCCGGCAGCGGCGAGATCACCGCGCTGACGCGGGAGAGCGCGCTTGAAGTCTTGTCACGGCGTGGGCAAATTCCGTTTGAGCTCAATGAATCGCAAACGGTGCCGTCTCTGCCGTGGTGGCAGCGTGAAGTGTTTGCGTCCGGCCGGCTGAGCAGCGAGCATCTGGCAACGTTCGCGCGGGAACTCGCCAGTCTCGTTAAAGCCGAGATACCGATTGACGAAGCCCTGCGCATTGTCGCCGTGCAGCCCATGCTGCCGCAGCGGCTACGCCAGATCATCAACAGTTGCCTGGAGCACGTCCTGCAAGGTGAAGCTTTGTCGGCGGCGCTGGCGGCGCAGGGAAACGCCTTTCCGGAATACTTTTCGCGGTTGGTCAAGGCCGGTGAAGCCAGTGGCGCGCTGACGGACGTACTGGGTGACCTTGCCAAAGTCGTCGAGCGGGCCGCCGAAACCCGGTCACGAGTACGGTCGGCGCTGGTTTATCCGGCCGTGCTGTTGCTTGCGGCCGCAGTTGCGATGACCGTGATCCTGACGGTACTTATCCCAACCATTTTGCCGATTTTCGAGGACGCAGGCGCGACGCCGCCCGCACTCATTCGCGTCCTCTCCGCTATACAGCGGTTTGTGAGTGGACATGGCGTTGTTATTCTGGCGGCATTGATCGCTGCAATCTCGGCACTTGTGGTGATGGCTCAAAGCCCGCACGTGCGATTGGCGATCGATCAGTTTCTTATTCGCCTTCCGCTGATTGGTCCGTTGATCGAACGGCGCGAGACGGCGCGGCTGGCGCGAACACTGTCGGTCTTGACGCGCAACGGTGTGCCGATACTGGAATCGCTGCATATTGCGGCTGGTGTTTTGTCGAACCGCGCCTTCGTCAAGGCCGTGTCCGTCGCCGCAAACGACGTCAAGGAAGGCGGAACACTGACGGCTCCACTCGCCCGCTCCGGCATTTTCCCCGATTTATTTTTGCGGCTGACGGCGGTGGGCGAAAAGACCGGTCAAATCGATACGATGCAGCTGCGCGTTGCCGAAATCTACGAAGCCGCCGTCGAGCGCCAGGTTGAGCGATTGACGAGCCTGATCACGCCTGTGCTGACGCTGCTGATTGGCGGCTGCGTCGGTGGGCTGATCATCTCTGTAATGAGCGCGATTTTCTCGGTCAACGATCTGGCACTCAAATGAGCCATCAGACGCCAGAGGCTAGAACCAGCGAAGCGGGCTTTACGCTGCTTGAGATGATCGCCGCCGTGGCATTGATTGCGCTCGCCGTCAGCGTTGTCATGCCGCGTTTCAGTGCGTCCCGGCAAGCACTGAAACTGCGCGCGACGGCGGTGGAGCTATCGTCAAGCCTCAAGACAACCCGGGCGGCGGCGCTCTCTGCCAATACAGATGCCGTTCTTGTCATCGATACGGCGCGGCGTAACTATTCGGCAGATGGCGCGGTGAAGCTCAAACAAATTCCGCGCGACGTTGCGCTGACATTTGAAACTCCGGTTGCTGAATCTGCCGATGCGTCGCATGGCGGCTTTCGCTTCCACCCTGACGGTACCGCCAGCGGCGGACGCATTGGCCTGAGATCCGGAACCGACGCTGCCAGCATTTCGGTTGATTGGCTGACAGGCGCTGTCACACTCAATATGCGGTGACGCTATGAGCAGGCGCGAAGCTGGGTTCACACTCATTGAGGCACTGGTTGCAACCGCGGTGTTCGCCCTTGTTTTGTCGGCGCTCTATCAAGGATTGACGGCGGGATGGCGCGGATTGAAAAAAGCCAATGCCGAAGACGCAGCCGTCGCTGTACTTGCCCAACAGCTGGCATCGAGCGGCGTTGAAGCACCGCTTCAAGCGGGATCGGCGTCGGGAACAACGGCAGACGGAATTTCCTGGCAATCGGAAATCACGCCCTATGCGGGAGCCGCATCAGACGCGAACGGGACCGCACCTGCGTACTTAGGGTTCTGGGTAAATGTGACAGTCCGATGGAAGGAAGTCCTCTTCGGTGCCGAACATGCGCTCCAAGCAACCACTTTGAAACTCAAGAAGGCGTCGTGATGCTAAGGCCCCGCGACCAAAACCCATTGCACGATGCCGGCTATACGCTGATTGAGCTCCTCATCTCGCTAACAATCCTGGCCCTGCTTCTTGCCATGGTGCCAAGCACGCTTCGCCTTGGAAAGCGGGCCTGGGAAACACCCGGCGGGCTCGAAGATGCGCCAGCCGCGGCGGCATTTGCTTTTGCCGGACAGCAATTGACAAGTGCGCTGGCGATTTATGAGCGCGACACCAATGGGCTGCCGCACCTCGTCTTTGAGGGAACACCGGAGCGCGTCAGCTTTGTTGCCGAGCTGGCAACCGGCCCGTCCGGCGGTGGGCTCTATCGTATTGACGTTGGGCTGCCTGGATCACAGCCGACGGCAACGAGCGGCCCGGCACTGCGCCTGGCGCTTTTCCGTTCCGATGCGAAGCTTGATAAGTTGAAGGCCGAAGAGCGCGACCTTGGCGGCACCTACTCGAACGTCACTTTCAAGTACTTCGGCTCGCCGGCCCCTGACGCCCCGGCGCAATGGCAGAGTACGTGGCCGCGCGCAGACCGCCTTCCCGATATTATCGACATGGTTGCCGCCTCGCGCGCACCAGCTAAAGACCCCGACGCGCAGTTTCGTGCAGAGCTAAAACTAAGGCCCATTCTCTGATCCGGCCCGTCCTCTGATCCGAACTACTCTTATTTCAATTGGCGATGTCCTGATCCTCGTCAGCGCCACCGGGTGCGTTGTCGCGGCCGAGCGTATACACGTCGGGCTGTCCGGCTTTGCCGGGGAACTTGTATTGGTAAGCCCTGCCCCACGGATCAACGAGCCCGTCGGCTTTTTTCATGTACGGACCTTTCCAACGCGTCTGGCCCGCAGGTGCTTGAATAAGGGCTGCAAGACCGGCCTGTTGCGGAGGAAAACCACCAACATCGAGGGAATAGAGTTCCAGCGCCGTCGAAATCGCACTGATTTGCGCCCGCGCGGCGTCGGTGCGGGCTTTGCCAAGATAGCGCAAAACTTGCGGCGCAACGAGCGTTGCCAAAAGCACGATAATGCCAAGAACAACGAGCAGCTCGAGCAACGTGAAGCCTTCGTCGCCCCTTGCTGGATCAGCCCCAGGCGTCCTTCGCCGTGATGCGAGCCGTCGCTGTGAAGTCTTCGCCAGCCGAACCGTTGTCATGACGTTCGCATGCTCCAATTTCGCGTCATCCTACGAGCCCGATCGGACGCCAGCAAGACCCGCCCGGCAACAGAGTAAGCGCCAACACTTTTGCAATTCCGTATCAGACCAACGGCCCGTAGAGCCAGACCAGCCAGATTGCAGCTGCCAGAAAGGGACCAAACGGCAGCGCGTCGTACCTATGCACAGCATGGCCGCGAACAGAGCGGGCAGCGACAAAAAGCAACGCTCCAACGCTTCCGTACAGCAACGTCGACGGCAATCCCTCTGGGCCAAGCCACGCGCCGGCAACTGCGAGCAACTTGGCATCGCCCAAGCCGAGCCCAGCCCGGCCGCGCACGGCACGATAGGTTTCATTCAAGACCCAGATGAAGGCATAACCGCCAAGTGCTGCAGCGAGCCGCCAGGTCAACGGCGGCTCCAGACCCAAGAGAGGGGCAAGCAGCAGGCCAGCAGCCGCAAGTGGCAAGGTGAGTGCGTCGGGCAGGCGCAGTGTCAAAAAGTCGATCGCCGACAGGGCCACGAGTCCGGTGCCCAATACGAGGGAGGCCAGGATGATGGCGGGCGGCATAGCCGGGCTCATAAACGCCAACGGAAGCGCGATCGCCAGATAAACGCCGCCGATGCAGGCGGCAGCGCCGTTCAGGGAGCCAAATGTATTTCCGGAAAGGCTCAAAGGCTTCTAATGCTCCGGTGCAGCGCCGCAACACTGCAATCATTGAAGAAAAAAAGACAAGCCGACTCAGCCCGGCCCGTTGCATTATAGGCCACTATAGATTGATCATCACCCAGCCGTGTGCTGGATAGGTTGCTATCGGGATTTACGATGAAGACGTCCGTCACTCTATTTTCTGCATTCACTGCGATGGCGATGTTTTCGCTGAGCGGCGGAGCCTCGGCGCATTCAGCTTGGCGCGCCTATGACCTGGACGCTCCCGGCCCGGAGGCCAGCGGCTGCTATTTCTCGCGTGGAGAAATGTTCTGCGGCCGGTACTGCTACATCGAAATCAACGGCAAACGCTATTGCCAGCCGAGAGAGAGAAACGCCTATCCTCAAGGCGAGATCTATATCGAGGAATCACTCGTCGGGCCACCCTATCGCCGGGGGCGCAGTCATCAACGTGGGCATCACCACGGACTCAAATAAGCTTTAGCAGGGCGGCAGAGACTTAGGCGCTGGAATGGCTTGCCCTGGTGCAACGTGCGATGTGCCGCGCCGCCACCGCTGAAATACAGGCGAACCGGCGGCGCCGTCCGGCAATCCGGCCAAGGCTTCGCTGACGTAGCGTGCGCCGGACGCCAACACGGCTTCTGCTCTGACCGTGTAACTGCGATGCGTCGAGCGGGACAGAAACGACGCCGGTAAATCGCT
>JAYUCQ010000392.1:0-8768 GCA_043740265.1 Hyphomicrobium sp. | reverse complement strand
GCGCGTCTGCAGTGTGAAGTTCTCAAACGTCCTAAGGGTATGCAGGCTTTCCGCATCCTTAGCATGGACGAAAGCACGGCCATCCACCCCTCGCAGCTTCCACAGCGCACACACGTTATCGTGACGCCGGAAAGCGATTGGGAACGCGCCTACGTCAAATGGTTCAACCGGGTTCGCGGTTTTGGCTTCTTGACACGCGGCGAAGGAACGCCCGATATCTTCTGCCACATGGAAACACTGCGCCGGTTCGGCTTTACCGAGCTTCGTCCCGGTCAGATCGTTCAGGTCCGTTGGGGCTTCGGCTGCAAGGGCTGCATGGCGGCAGAACTTCGCCCGGACGGCGTGCCGACGGGATTGCCATCTAAAAACTGATCCGCATCTCTCGTCCGGATCAGACGCCGGATCGTTGAGGCCGAGTGTTTACGGATGCGTTTCGTGACAACAAGACAATTAAAGAGGGCTGCCACTTGCGCGGCCCTTTTTGTTTTGGTCCTATCGGTTGCGATGCCAGCCTTCTTTATACCTGTGTTTGTGACCCTTGCTCATCCGGCGCAGGCCCGGATGCGTCTCGACCGGTTGACCATCGAACCAGCGGGCGGCGGCGCACCACACGTGTTCGATATCGAGCTTGCAACGACAGAGCAGGAAAAAGCCCTCGGGCTTATGTTCCGCACCGCTCTCGCCGATACCGAAGGCATGCTGTTCCCGTACGCCAATGCCCAAATCATGGCGATGTGGATGCACAACACTTACATTTCTCTCGACATGGTTTTCATTCGCAGTGATGGCGTCATCCAGCGCATTGAGGCGCAGGCAGAGCCCCTCTCCGACCGCGTGATATCGTCGGAAGCTCCCGTGTCAGCAGTCCTGGAACTGGCTGGTGGCGCGGCCGGACGCCTGGGCATCAAGCCCGGTGACCTCGTGCGTCACGCGGCCTTCGACGCGGCTAAAAAGCCTTAACGGGCCCGAACCGGCGTTTCGCAATTCAGCGGCCTTGACCTTGCGCAACGAAACCGGCAAACCCTGGCCGATGTCGGGGCGTAGCTCAGCCTGGTAGAGCATCTGCTTTGGGAGCACCTGAGTCTTTCGCCCAGAAGGCCAGTAAATACTGGCCTTTTTGCTTGTTTGGGCCAGTGCCGGGCACCATTTTAGGCTTCGCTTTTGTTGGCCGATGGCCACTTACGCCAAATAGAATTTTGGCGATTGAACGACTGCGCATAAGGATCGTCGTCGTCAGGTTCTTTAGGAATTTTGCGCTCGAGTTTTTCGATCACGCTTGTTGCGTCTTGGGCCTCCCTTTCAGTTTTGTACTGATGCGTTTCCCAAGTGGTAGGCATCATCGCGTACTGGAACCCGATGTGTGCTGCCCAGCGAAGTTCGAGCACCTCCTGTTGCGTTAGCTCAAGTTGCACGATGCCAGCTTTAGACTGGCTCATGTCAATTCCGTACGTATAGCCTTTGCTCCATGACGCGTTGCCCAGCTCGTCGCCGACCGTCCACAGCTTGGCGAGCAAATCTTCCAAGTCGCGCGCCGTTTTTGCATTGTAGATTGCAGCGCCGAGGTTCTCTGGCACTTTGCCGTCAGTGGTATCGCAATGGTGCCCGATGCCACGAGTAATCTCGGCATACGCTTTGCGCGCGCCGACCCATTGCCCGCTGCGGTGCAGACGATAAATCGCGTAGCCTATGGCCCAAAGTATGCCGCCGACGATGCCGAAACCGATAAGAGTGTCCATGCTGTACCTCCCCGCGCGGAGTAGGCTACCCGGTACAAGCCATAGTTGTCAGCAGTCGCATGGGGGTGAGATGTAGCGTTGCCGCCACAAGGGAGAATAATCGAACATTACATGAACCGATGGTCTGGCACTCTCGGCCGAACATCGCTAAAGAAAAATGATCGCGCCAAGGGGTTGGCGTCGATCGAGTAAAAGTTGCGTCGTTGCGTCTCCTGATTAGACGGCACCGCAACCTGTTCGCGTTCGCGATTGCCGTCAAGATTCTTATCGGCAACACGCGGAGTTTTTCACATGTCTAATTACCACGATCCGTTCGACTGGCTCACTCCAAAGCCAGAGCCAAGAAACGCGCTGCTCGATTTCATTGAATCGAAGCAGCGGCCGACATTGGCCAATGCACTCTGCCCTCCCCATAGGACGACTGGCACGATGTTCGGCTCGCTTGCGCCGCATCGGCCTAAGACCGTTTGGGTAGGCGGGCACTTCTGGCGCAATCCTTACTATCCATACAATGAAGTGTGGATTGAAGGTCATTGGCGGGCGCAGCCATAATGGCATCGGGGCGGCGACGAAAGCCGCCGCCCCTTTCGCCGGCGTCATCCAGCGCATTGAGGCGCAGGCTGAGCCCCTCTCCGACCGCGTGATATCGTCGGAAGCCCCCGTGACGGCTGTCCTGGAACTGGCTGGTGGCGCGGCCGGACGCCTGGGCATCAAGCCCGGTGACCTCGTGCGTCACGCGGCCTTCGACGCGGCTAAAAAGCCTTAATGGCCCCGAACGCGCGTTTGGCAATTCAGCGGCCTTGACCTTGCGCAACGAAACCGGCAAACCCTGCCCGATGTCGGGGCGTAGCTCAGCCTGGTAGAGCATCTGCTTTGGGAGCAGAGGGTCGTGGGTTCAAATCCTGTCGCCCCGACCATAATCAAATCTTTGAGTGCAATCGGCGGCTGGCGCGTGAACGCCGGCTTGTTTTGCGGTTAAGGCCTGAATTGCGCTGTTAAGCCTTGCCCTTCCCCAATTCACAGCACGCCCCGTCGTAATAGGGCCCAATTGCCGCAACACGCTCTTGATGCGGTGGCTCGCACGCGTGGGGTATGCCTGCGCCGCTAAAGTCCGATTTGGGAATAATGCCCGGCCTCTACCGTTATCGGTAAGGCTGGCGGGGGGAAGCGCCTGTGGCAAATGACATCCGGGACCGGATGGTGGAGTTGCTGCCGCGTCTGCGGCGGTTCGCTTACGCTTTGACAGGCAACTTGGACAAGGCTGACGACCTCGTCCAGGAGACGTGCGCTCGCGCCTTGGCGAGCGCTGATCAATGGCAGGCAGGAACACGGTTGGATAGCTGGATGTATCGTATTGCGCAAAATCTTTGGTTTGACCGGATGCGCGCCAACAAGGTTCGCGGCGAAGTCGTGGACGTTGATACGGCGATTGATCTCGTCGGCACCGACGGCCGCGACGTCACCGAAAGCCGGCTGACGCTGCAGGTCGTTGCCAAGAGCATCGCGCAATTGCCGGCCGACCAGCAACTCGTCATTGCTCACGTCTGCATTGACGGGCTGTCGTATAAGGACGCCGCTGATGCGCTGGGAATTCCGATTGGAACCGTTATGAGCCGCTTGGCTCGGGCGCGCCGCGCGCTGCATTCCGCGATGAGCGCTGTTGGTGAGCCCGCAGCCGTTTTGACAAAAGGAGTAGCGTCGTGAGCACGATCTCCGATGAAATGCTTATGGCTTATGCCGATGGCGAACTTGACGGCAGCGATTGCGCTGGCGTCGAGAGCTATCTTGCCAATTCGTCTGATGGAGTGAGTAGACTTTCCGTCTTTGCCGCGACTGGCCGTGGTCTCGCCGGAATGTTTGAACAGCCGATGCTGGAGCCGGTGCCGAAGCGGTTGTTGGACGCTGTGCATTCAGGCGCAACGGTGCGGACGGGCCGTACACAAGGTGGCAAACCTCTAGACAATGTCATTGCATTCGGACGGACGCAGCGTGGAGCGGCACCCTTTGCAAGGCGTGATTGGGCACTCTTGGCTGCCAGTGTTGCAGCGTTGGCAATTGTAGGGGGGGCGTATGGATTTAGGCCCCAGCCGGCGGCAGGCGAGATGTTCGCAACGAAATTATCGCAATCGGGCGAACGTATTGCGGTTGCTGAACTGGCGTCGGCGCTCGATGTCACACGCAGCAGGGTGACCGCCGCGCGCGATATTGCGGGCACGGCTGTGACCATCAAGCCTGTTTTGACGTTTGCGATCGCAAACAAGGACTATTGCCGCCAGTATGTCATCTCGCGCCCTGGCCCGGACGCCATCGGCGGCGTCGCTTGCCGCGACAGCAGCGGCCAGTGGCAGATTAAAACGCAGGTCGCAATTGCACCAGAGAAGTCAACCGACGGCTCGATCGCGCCAGCGGGCAAAGATGGAAATGCCGAAATCGGCGCGGCCATTGATGCTCTGATCAAAGGCAATGCCCTGGACGGAGAGCAAGAAGACGCGCTGTTGAAAAACGGCTGGACAAAATGATTTCCCGGATGGCGTTCGCGCCGTCCGGCAAGACGAGGCCCTCCTTTATTTCCGAAGCTGGCTTCCCGCTAGCTGGCCAGGAAATGAACGGGGGGCTTCTTCTTTTTTGAGGGGGTCTGATTTTTTTTTGAGGGGGCCCGAAAAGCTGCTGAGGTTTCAACCCGTCTTGAAGACCGGCTTTAACAATTTGATTACAGCCTTACATCGGCATACGCGCCAGCTGGTTGCCGAAATAGTTGTCGACGGCGGAAACGATCGAGTCTGATACTTTCTCGCGCCATTCATCGGACTTCAGGTTATCGGCGTCCTGGCGGTTCGACACATAGGCGAGTTCGATCAGCACGGAGGGAAACTGTGCTGTCTTCAAGACGCGGAACGCCGCCTGCTGATCTGGCTCGTTTCGCATCGTGGTGCTTTCGCCCATATTTTCGATGACAGCTTTTGCAAAGGCACCGGAGCGCTCGTGTGTGAGTTTCACGTCGCGTTCGGCGAGGTCGGTGAGGATGTTGCGCACGGCATCGACGTCACCGCTGGCCTGCTTCACGGTATTGATGTCGCTCTCAGAGAGGACCTTGTCGCCGGCTTTGTTGGTGGCACTGCGCGCCAGATCCTTGGCAACACCATCACGCAGCGAAAAGATTGTGGCGCCATGCGCCTTCGTGCTGGCGTAGTCGGCATGAACCGCGATGAAGAGATTAGCTTTGCTGCGCTCGGCAAAGGCCAAGCGCTCGTCGAGCTCAATGAAAATGTCCTTATCGCGGGTCATCAAAACTTTGTAGCGGCCAGTCGCTTCAAGCTGTTCGCGCAGCACATGGGCGAAGGCTAAAACCACATCCTTTTCAACGGTACCGTACTTGGCGGCACCTGAATCCATGCCACCATGACCCGGATCCAAAACGATAATGGGCTTGAAAGCCTTGGCCGCGCGTATTTTCGGGCTTTCGGCCCGCTTTGGCGTCGGCGGCTGCAAGCCTACGGCTCCAAGGCCCAGTGGTGCCGGTGTCATGCCTTTTTTGGTGCCGGCTTTCAGGGCCGCTTCCATGGGCAGGATATCCAGCGCTAGGCGATAATTGCCGGCAGCATCTTTTTCGAGCTTTGCGCTTTCGACGACGACGGGCTGCGTCACGTCGATGACGATCCGGTTTTTACCGGGAGCCGCGAGGCCACCGCGGAAGGAGCGGACAAGTCCGACTGTGGCGTTTTCAGATTGTGCCGGGAGTTGCAGCTTGACGTCAGGCAATTCGACGACGACGCGGTTCGGATTGGCGAGCGAGAAAACGTGATACTCGACTTTATGGTCAAGCCCAACGACGAACCTCGTGCGGGCAACGGGTGGGGCAACGGCCGGAATTGGTTTGGGCGCAGCGGCGAGGAGCATATCCTGGCGCGTCGTGGCGTCTGCGACTTGTTGATCGTCTGCGCCAGCCGGAAGGGCCGCAGCAAGGGCGGTGAAACCGGCAATGACCGCCGAGGTCCAGCCTCGCGACAAGTAGAAACGCATCAACAAAGACCCCCGTCGGCGCAGGACCCTGAAAGCCCATGCGTAACCAGTTCAGGTGTGCCCGGCGAAGATGGCGTTTTAACGAAAAGTTCCGGGCTTCAAGATGGTTATCGGCCGGATAAGGTTAAGCTGGCGTAAATGCCGGCTCTGGACGCCAAAAAATAGTGAGACATCAGAACGTTATAAGTCGGTTTTTTGCCAGCGGCGCAGCGCCTGATCGTCTGATGTGCGGGCATCGACCCATTCTCCCACACCGTCGATGCCGGTTTCCTTTTTCCAGAACGGCGCGTTGGTCTTGAGGTAGTCCATCAGGAAATCGCAGGCCGCGATGGCGTCGTGGCGATGCGGGGCCGAGGTGATGACGAGGACGATGTTGTCGCCAGGCAAAAGCGTGCCGACACGGTGGATGATGCGGCTGGCGGTCAGCGAAAAACGCGTCACGGCTTCAGCTTCGATGCGCGAGAGTTCGTCTTCGGTCATGCCCGGATAATGCTCGAGCGATAGGGAAGCCAGCGGTTTGCCATGCGAGACGCCGCGCACTTTGCCGGTGAACGTCGCAATTGCGCCGATGTTGGTGTTACCTGCGGAGAGCCGGTCAATTTCCATCGAGATATCAAAATCGGCTTCCTGGACCGAAACGGACATGACCGTCTAGCCTCCGGTCACGGGCGGGAAAAAACCGACTTCGCGGGCCGCGCCAATTTTTGCGTCAGCCTTGACGTGGACGCGGTCTAAGGCCGAACGGATGGCTTCGGGCCGAGCAAACGCGGCGGCGAATTCCGGACCACGCGATTGCTGCCACTGCATCAGATCACGCACCGTCACGACGCTTGCGGGAAGCTGAATACGCTCTTCACTGCGGCCTGTCTTTTCACGCACCCAAGCGAAGTACCGGATCGTTATTTCTGATCTTTGCGTCTCGATGTTCATCGTATCACCGCTCAATGGCGTGGCGGATACCAGCTTTGAGATAGTCAAACCCCGTGACGAGCGTTAGGAGTGCCGCCATCCACAAGATGACAATGCCGGCCTCGGTCAGATGCGGCACGACTGCGGCTGCTGCCGGTCCGACGAGGATCATGGCCAGCGCAATAAACTGAAACGCTGTTTTCCATTTCGCGAGTTGCGTCACATGTACCTTGACGTTCAGTTCAGCCAGGAATTCGCGCAAGCCTGAAACTAAAATTTCGCGTGACAGGATAATGATCGCCGCCCAGATCGACCAGCCGCCGATATCGCGTGTGTAAACCAACATCAACAGCGTCGCGCCGACGAGCAGTTTGTCAGCGATTGGGTCGAGCATCCGGCCGAGGTTTGATTGCTGCTGCCAGATGCGCGCCAGATACCCATCCAGCCAATCGGTTATGCAGGCGGCAACAAAGATCGCGAATGCGGCCCACCGGGCACCGGCACCGTCGTAAAAAAATAGCAAGGCGACGAGAACCGGCACAGCAGCGATGCGGCCATAGGTGAGTATGTTCGGTAGGCTCGTGAGAATAGGCCGTCTGGCGATTTGATCCATGGTCCTGCGTACCCATCCGCCCCCCGGCTCGTCAATGGGGACGGTGCGGGGTTCTATGTTGGGCGTTAATGACGGCGCAATTAGCTGGCTTCAGCGCTCACAGCCGCGGATGCAGCAGTTGTCGCCGTTGGCGGTTCGACCCTGGCAGCACGAAGGGCCTCGAAAATTGCGATCCGCAGGTCGGACTGCACTTTCAGCCCGCGATTGATGTCGGGCAGCACAACACGCAGCGAATACTCGGTTGCTGATGATGTGAAGCCTTCAAAGACCGCGAGCGGTGCTGGGTCGCGCAATATGTCGGGGTGGCGGCTGGCACAGGCCGTCAGCACGTCGATAACGTGGCGCGGATCGGCGTTGGGTCCGGCTGAAAATTTAAGCACGACCCGGCCTTGAGCGTTGCGATGCGTCCAATTCAAGACGCGCCCGGTGATAAGCTCGGAATTCGGTACAATCAGGCTGGCCCTGTCGAAGGTCTCGATTTCCGTCGAGCGGACAGATATGCGCTTAACGTTACCCTGTTCGTTACCAACAACAACCCAGTCTCCAACCTTGATCGGCCGCTCGATCAGCAGGATCAAACCCGAGACGAAATTGTTGACGATCGATTGCAAGCCAAAACCGATACCTACTGAGAGCGCACCGGCAACGATCGCGAGATTCGTAACGTCGAAGCCGGCATACGATATCGCCACGACCGCAGCTAATAGTGTTCCAGCATAGCCAACGGCGGTATCGATCGAATTGGCGATGCCAACGTCCATTCGCGGCTGGACAAGGACGCTTTCGCGCAGACGCCGCTGAATAAGCCGCGTCGCAAACATCAAGGCTACAAACAGCAGAACGCCAATTATGATGCGGACCAGTGAAATCTTGAACTGGCCAATCTCAAACCCGAACAGGATCGACTTCACCCAGTCGCGAATATCGGCGCCGGCAAAGCCCCATTGCAGCATCATCAACGGGATCGCGATCATAGCGAGGACGACGGTCAGCAAGCTTTCGGTAACCCAAGCAAGTTGCCGGCGCCTCGGCGCGTCGAGGCCAATTTGCTCTTCCAAAAACAGACTGACGAAATTGCGGCCATTGCTGCTCTCCCGCGTGAACGCCCGGATAGCGAGGAACAGCAGCGTCGCCACCAGTGCGATGACGCCGGTCATCATGAGCTGCTGGGCTAGGAAGCGGCCAAGAGCGACATAGCCAAGCAGGCAGGCAAGAACGATCGCTCCAACGGCGATCCACAGCGGCAGTTTCAACCAGCGCGGATAGTCGCGCGGGACGGCCACTATACCAGCATCGCCGCCGCCATCGAATGGCGTCAGAAGCAGACCCGAAAGTACCCCAACGAAGCCCAAGCTCGCGATCAACGATTGCACGACGCTGATTGACAGCGGGAAATACAAGATCTGGCCAACAGCCGTGAAAAACAGGTCGGCAGCAAAAATGGCAGCCAGTATTTTGAGCAGGCGGCAGATGCGCCGGGCGGCTTTATT
>JAYUCQ010000391.1:0-3606 GCA_043740265.1 Hyphomicrobium sp. | reverse complement strand
GCTCCCACGGGACCATTGGGGCCAGCCGGAATGGTGAGCTTTTCAGTATTTTCAGCTTGCTGGAAGTTGATGTCGGGGTCGTAGGCGTAGGTAGGAAAAACGGCCACACCCTTGACCTCATGTGTTCCTTGCGGCGAGGGCGTGGAATCGCTCCCGATTGTTGCGGGATAAACGATCACAGGGCGGTCGTTAATTCCATAAATCACCAGCCGTTCATTCGATTAATCAGCGACAATGCGGCTGATCTCCACCGGAACCTGTGTGCCCGGATCAACGACCACGATCGTCTCGCCTGCAACGAAGCGGGCACCGGGATTGAGCGATACGAGAAAGTTCTGGTCCATATGGAACTTCTCTGCCAGCGCCTCAGGCCCGGAAGTGAACCCCAGCCATTCCATCTTGGCCATTTCCGCATAGTCGGTGGCAATGCTCTCGACCATTTTTTCCAGGTCCGCAGGGATAATGGTGTAGGTCAAGGAAACTGGCTCTGGTGATCGAAGGCGCTCCCAAAGGTCCGGGGTCATGATGCCATCTACTTCAAATCCAGTAATTTCTTCAAAGCCCCGAATCGCCCGGGTAACATTTTCACCGGCGACCCCATCAATCACACCGGGATTTGCTCCCGCCCGATCAAGCAGCACCTGCAGCTTTACCGTCAAAGCGCTCACGCCTTCCGGCAGAACATCTGAAAACTCTGCCGCGTTGATTTCATCGGAAGTCACAGGCGTGTCGCCAAAACTGGCTGTGCTCCAATGGATGAAGAACAGAACAAAAGCGATGGCAACATCAACATATTTCAAGATTTTTCTCCTTGGCATCAACGTCATAAGACTGATTTCGTTCCAGAAGAAAACCTGACCGATATCCCGTGTTGATCGCCACCCTTATCCCAAGAGGTCCCAAAAGGGCCATCAGCGGTTGTCAGCTACCGATATTGTTTCTAACGCGCCCGTTTTACCTCGGTAGGGTTGACCGCAATTCACTCGACCCATGCGGCCAACAAGGTCAGCACCGCGTATAAAGCGAGGGCGGTCATGGCCATGACTTCGGGCGAAGTGGGCGGTGGACCGAAGTTGGCATAGACCTGCATTGCCGCCAGGAAAATCACGAAGCCCCAAAACACATATCTGCCCTTGGCGCTCGCAAACGTTGTCATTCTCGCATAGAGCAAGGCGCCAAGTCCAAGTACGATGAGTTCCAGCGGAAAACTAAATGCAACCTGCCGCCATAACCCGAAGCCAACCTTGGCAGTGTTGTCGTAGAGTGGCAAATCTGGCGTGTGCACCACAAGATCGAGGACCCAATGTGAAAATGATGCGGCGGCGGCGAGCAAGACCGTCGCCTTGCGATTTCCTGTGGTGAACAACGCCACGATACCGCCAAAGATGAGAGAGAGCAAAATCGATCCAGGCAAGCCGTGGGGTCGCCGCGTCGGCGACGGGTATCGTACTCGCCATCCTGCTGTTCATCCGTGAGCAGATCGGCGGCAGCGTGGTACGGCGCAAGGGCTACGGCAACCAGACCTTTTCCAAGCGGGTCCGCCTGCACCGCGAAATGGCGATCCTGGAAAAACATGGCAACGCCGCGGTGATCTTCGAATTGCAGGGCAGCCTGTTCTTCGGCACCACCGACCAGCTTTACAGCGACCTGGAGCCCGAACTGAAGACGCGACGCTACGTCATCCTCGACATGCGCCGTGTTCAATCGGTGGACGTGACGGCCGCCCATATGCTCGAACAGGTCAAGAACATGCTGGCGGAACGCCAGAGTTTCCTGATTTTCAGCCGGCTGCCCAGCCACCTGCCAAGCGGCAAGGACATGCAGCAGTATTTCGATACGGTCGGTCTGGTCCGCACGCAAAGCCAGGTCAAGGTATTCGGCGATCTCGATGAGGCGGTTGAATGGGTCGAGGACCGCATCATCGCCGAGGCAACGCTGCAACACGAGGATGAAAACCTGCTGGACCTGCACGAAATCGAACTGTTCAAAGGGCGCAAAGAGGAAACCATGGAGGCGCTCGAGGCCTGCATGGAAAAACGCCGCGTCAAGATGGACGAGCGAATTTTCACCTGTGGCGAAACCGGCGATGAACTGTTCCTCATCCGCCGCGGCGCGGTGCGCATCATGTTGCCGCTCAACAACCGGCAAAGCATCCACCTCAGCACTTTCGGACGCGGAAATTTCTTTGGCGAGATGGCATTTCTCGATGGCGCGAGGCGTTCCGCCGACGCGATTGCCCATAACGATGTCGAGCTCTACGTGCTTCCACGCAAGACGTTCGACAAACTTGCCAATGAGCACAAAATGGTTGCGATCAACCTGCTCGAAGGCATCGCCAGCGCGCTGGCGGCGCGCCTGCGCTACGCCAATGCCGAGATGCGCGCACTGGAAACCTAGCACTGGTGCGGCCTCGCAGCCATTTTTGGTCTGGGAGGCGCGCCAGTGCTAGTGGTCGCACTTAACGTTCTCTTATTGTTCCGGCAACGAAATGTGGTGAACCTGAGCCACATTTTTCCCTTCCCCGCGGAGCCTGCTCCGGCAGGCTCCGCGGGGAAGGGACATTCTTTCAACATACTTTTTCCAATTCGCAATAGTAACGACTTTAATGCTTATCGTAGGTTGGGTTAGACGCGAAGCGGCGTAACCCAACAGGCTTGCCAATTTCAACCATTGGTTGTTGGGTTACGGCTTCGCCTGACCCAACCTGCGAAATCCCACTTTCCAATGCGAATTGGAATTAATTGCCGGATCAATGAGCAAGTTTCCACTGCACAGGCAGACTATGCTGACCCGTCAATGGCGAAAGGTTTCTGGGTAAATGGATCACGTAGACACAGTCGTCATTGGCGCAGGAGTGGTGGGTCTCGCCTGCGCGCGCGCACTCGCACTGGCGGGACGCGAGGTGTTATTGCTTGAAGCCAAAGCATCCTTTGGCACCGGCGTCAGTTCGCGCAACAGCGAGGTCATTCACGCCGGTTTGTACTACCCGAATGGATCGCTGAGAGCGCGTCATTGCGTTGCCGGCAAACGCCTGCTTTACGAATACTGCGCGCAACGCGCAATACCGTTTCGGCGCTGCGGCAAGTTGCTGGTGGCAACCGACGAAGCGCAAATTGCCCAGATCGAAAAGCTGTTGAAAAACGCCGCCGGCAATGGTGTCGATGATTTGCGGTTGATCACCGCGGCCGAAGCGACCGCGCGTGAACCGGCATTGCGTTGCCTGGCGGCCTTGCTGAGCCCGAGCTCGGGCATCATCGACAGCCACGCCTTCATGTTGTCATTGCTCGGCGACGTCGAGAATGCCGGCGGGACGGCGGCGTTCAATACGCCGGTCACCGGCGGGCGCATCGAGGCGGACGGGATCATCGTTTTCGCGCAAGGCGCCGACGCCCTGAAAGCGCGCCTGGTGGTCAATTGCGCGGCGCTGGGCGCGCAGGCGCTGGCCGGCGCCATCGACGGCTTTCCGCCTCAGCACATTCCCACGCTGCGCTATGCGCGCGGTGTCTATTTCTCGATTTCGGGCCGCTCGCCTTTCAGCCATCTTATTTATCCGCTGCCCGAAGCCGCCGGCCTCGGCGTTCACTTGACGATCGATCTGGGCGGCCA
>JAYUCQ010000390.1:0-3622 GCA_043740265.1 Hyphomicrobium sp. | reverse complement strand
GCCTGCGCGGCCATGACGTCTTTTCCTAGAAACTGCATCGAGCTATTTTCGCTGCCCCGTCTACCCCCCGTTATTTACACGGCCGCGCCTCGGCATGCGCGGCCCAGCCATCTGCGGTCTTGGTGTAGACGACGTTTTTGCTCGCCGACTTTCCCCAGTTTGCCCAGTCGGTGCCGTACTCCAGTGCCGTCGTGTCGGTAAAAATTCTGATCGCTGCAACAAGGGCAACCGACTTGGTGCCAGCAGTGCCGGTGCCGCCGTGGGTGTGGCCGACGATGCATTGCCGGCCGCCTTCGCGGCGCAGATCGTGCGTGCTGCGGGCAAAGCCCGTGTCATTCGCGAAAGCGCCTGCACCGGACGCCAGCACAAAAATTGCCGCGAAAAGAAGCGTGGTGGTTCGCGTCATGAAGGCTCCCCCGGATGTGCAATGGCATCGATCCCGGCGGAGACGCTAGTGGTGCTTACTCAGATCGGCAAGCCCTCGATCATCAGGTACTGGAAGGGCTGGGAAGCGGCTGGCAATGTCTGTTGCAGTTAACCCTGAAACCCGATCAGGATCTTCAACTTGATCAGTTCCGGGAAGAACAGCTGCAACAGGGCACCAATGCCCCACATGACGGCCGTCAGCAAAATCAACGCTGGAATTGCAGCCAGTACGGCTTTCAGGAAAAATGTGACGAGGTGCATAAACGGCACGTCGAAGCGCCGCACGGATGCCGGATAGGGCATCGCGGCAATGGCGGGCGCGAAATCCGGGTCGGCCTCAACGCGGGGAGCATGCGGGCGTGGTTCATTCAGACGGGATTGAGGGGCAACGGACGCCGGTGCCGGTCCTTATCCGTCGGGGGTCGCTGAAAGCGAAGGCGCGGCGGCGCGTTCCTGAGCGGCACGTTCACGGGCTTCCCGCGCGCGGGCTTCTTTCTCACGGCGGAAGGTGCGTGGCAGGTCGTCGGACGACTCGTCGCCAAGCAGCGCAAAGTTGGGTTCCGCCATTGCCATCGGGCCTTGAGCCATTGTCGCCGTCCTTTAAAAAGTCACGCCTTGCCAGGCGCAGCGCGCTGTCACCGAATCAATAATCAGACAATGCCCGGCCGATACTTGTACCTTGAACTCCGTATTATTGCTATTTTGCGCCATGATTTTGACCGGAGCGAGATGCCGTGAAGAGCCTCGAGAAGCTAATACGCACAATTCCCGACTATCCCAAGCCCGGCATCATGTTCCGCGATATCACCACGCTGCTGGGTGACGCCAAGGGCCTCAAGAAGGCGATCAAAGCCATGGCCAAACCGTTTGAGGACAAGGCGGTGGCCGCCGTCGCCGGTATCGAGGCGCGCGGCTTCATTTTAGGCGGAGCCATCGCTGACCGTCTTGGGTGTGGCTTCATTCCCATCCGCAAGAAGGGCAAGCTGCCTTGGAAGACCATCGGCCAGGAATACAGCCTTGAGTACGGCGTCGACGTCATCGAGATGCACGAGGACGCTGTTGCCGAAGGCCAGCGTATTTTGATTGTTGATGATCTGATCGCGACCGGCGGCACAGCCGAAGCGGCGGTCAAGCTCATACAACGGTCGGGCGGCGTCGTCGTTGGCGCGACCTTCATCATCGATCTGCCCGAGCTCGGCGGCATCAGGCGCCTCGACAAGCTCGGCGTTGAAAGTCACGCTCTCATCGCTTTTGAGGACCATTGATATGCCGCAAGCCTTGCCGTCAGAGAAAATGGGAGCCGCACTCGCCAGCATCACAGCCTGGCGGCTGGATCATGAGACGCCGGTCGCATGCCCGGTATGCACCACGCTGAGCCTGAAAATCATAGACCAATCCGCCCGGCCCTATGCCGAATGGTATGCTCTAACATGTGCTGCATGTGGCCTCGACGCGACGGTGCACATTCCGCTCGCGCCGCCTTGAGTCCCCTCGACGAGAATCCCCTCTCACCGTCGAGCTCTTTAGCGAGAACGGGGAGAGGGTTAGGGTCAGGGGCGGCAACAGATTCGAACGAGCGGCCGCCCTTCTCCCATTAAGTGCAGCAATGGGGAGAGGGGGATCGGCGCCCGAACATGAGTATCGCCAAAATTAAACTCATCCTCCTCCCAGGTCTTGACGGCACAGGCCGCTTTTTCGCCCGGCTTCAGCGCTGCCTCGATGACCGCATTGACGTGGAAGTCGTGCGCTATCCCGGCGACCGGCCATTGGGATATCGCGACCTGTCAAATTACGTCCGCGCGCACATCGGATCGCAGCCCGTCGTCCTGCTTGGCGAGTCGTTTTCGGGTCCCATTGCCATCAACCTCGCCGCCAACCTGCCGCATCAGGTCAAAGGCCTCATTTTAGCAGCAACATTCGTCACCTCGCCCTGGCCGCGCTGGCTGATCATGGCGGCTGCAACAGCGAAACCAAGCGCTGTTCCGCGCGGCTGGATCGACGCCGTCTTACGCGGCGGCTCCATCGATCCAGAACTCGCCGCCGAGATTGCCGATGTTATGGCGCATTTTGCGCCTGCCGTCCGCGCTGCCCGGTTGCGCGACGTGGCTGGAGCCGATGCGCGCGCGGATTTGCAGCGTATCGCCTGCCCGATCCTGGCGCTGCACGGCCGCAACGACTGGCTGGTGCCGAAATCCGGCATCGTCAGGGCCATGCGCACCAAGCCGGGCGCAGTAATGAAATTGATCGGCGGCCCGCACATGCTATTGCAATGCAACGCGGCGGGTGCCGCCCGCGAAATCGAAACGTTTTTGACCTCAATCATTGGAACTCCATGAACATCAACGGCAAGCCGATGCGGACGATTTGGGTCAAGCCGGATGGATTTCCGGTTGAGTTCATCGATCAGACGGCGCTGCCGCACGCGATAAAAACCGTGGCGCTCAAAACCTGCGACGATGCCGCGTACGCCATCCAGGCGATGCTAGTGCGTGGCGCGCCGTTGATCGGCGTGACGGCGGCTTACGGCGTCGCGCTGGCAATGCGTGAAGACGCCAGCGACGCTAGCCTCGACGAAGCCATCACGACGCTCGCAGCGCAACGCCCGACAGCGGTCAATCTGCGTTGGGCACTCGATGAGATGCGCCATGCCTTGGCCGCCGTGCCGCTTGAGGACCGCCCGCGCGTTGCTTTCAAGCATGCCGCCAAATTGGCGACGGATGACGTCGAAAATTGCCGCAAAATTGGCCTTCATGGGCTGCCGATCATTCGCGACATCGCCGCCAAAAAGCCGGGCAAGCCTGTCAACATTCTGACCCACTGCAACGCCGGGTGGCTTGCTTGCGTCGACTGGGGAACTGCAACATCGCCCATCTATCACGCCCACAACGCCGGCATTCCGGTACATGTTTGGGTTGATGAAACGCGGCCGCGCAATCAGGGCGCATCACTAACGGCGTTCGAACTCAATCAGCACGGCGTGCCGCACACGCTTATCGTTGATAACGCCGGCGGCCACTATATGCAGCACGGCGAGATCGATCTTTGTATTGTCGGCACAGACCGCGTCGCGGCGAATGGCGACGCCGCCAATAAAATAGGCACGTATTTGAAAGCGCTCGCCGCCTTCGACAACAACGTGCCGTTTTACGTGGCGCTCCCATCATCGACGATTGACTGGGATATGCCAAGCGGTGCC
>JAYUCQ010000389.1:0-8846 GCA_043740265.1 Hyphomicrobium sp. | reverse complement strand
GGTATGCTCCAAGGGCCACCGGCAACGCCGCCACGCTTTGGCGCTGGGTCAGTCAAGGTGAGGGCGACGTCATCATCACCGACGTCGTGATGCCCGATGAAAATGCCTTCGACCTCATTCCGCGGATCAAGAAACTGCGTCCAGATTTGCCGATCATTGTGATGAGTGCCCAGAACACACTGATGACCGCGCTGACGGCGGCCGAGAAAGGTGCGTTCGAGTACCTTCCAAAACCCTTTGATCTGAATGAGCTTGTTGCCGTCGTTGCGCGCGCACTCTCAGAGCCAGGGCGCAAACGCCCGGTTCCCTCAAGCGATCGCGAAGCGGAAGAGCTACCCCTCATCGGGCGCTCGCCACCGATGCAGGAAATATATCGCGTACTCGCACGCCTGACGCAAAGCGATCTGACGGTGATGATCAACGGCGAGAGCGGCACCGGTAAAGAGCTGGTGGCGCGCGTACTGCACGACTATGGCAAGCGCCGCCAAGGCCCGTTCGTCGCCATTAACATGGCAGCTATTCCCCGCGAGCTAATTGAAAGCGAATTGTTTGGCCACGAGAAGGGTGCTTTTACGGGCGCGCAAACCCGCACCGCCGGCCGTTTCGAACAGGCAGAAGGCGGCACGCTCTTCCTTGATGAAATCGGCGATATGCCACTTGAAGCCCAGACGCGGCTGTTGCGTGTTCTGCAGCAAGGCGAGTACACGACCGTTGGCGGGCGCACGCCAATCAAGACCAACGTCCGCATTATTGCTGCAACCCACCGCGATCTCAAAAATCAAATTCAGCAGGGCCTGTTCCGCGAAGACCTTTACTACCGCCTCAACGTCGTTCCCATGCGGCTGCCGCCGCTCAGAGAGCGCCTGGAAGATGTCGGCGATCTCATTCGCCACTTCCTGCGGCTCGCTGGGCGCGAAGGCATGGGACAAAAATCAATTGAGACGGCAGCGATCGAACGGCTCAAGGCGCATGCGTGGCCGGGCAACGTCCGCGAACTTGAAAACGTTGTTCGCCGGCTCGTTGCACTTTATCCGCAAGACACGCTCTCCGCTCAGATTGTCGAACAGGAGCTTGCCGGTTCGTCGCAGCCGGTCCAACCCGGAGCCGACGATGATAACGGCGGCTTGAATGAAGCCGTCGAGCGCTATTTGACCCGCTATTTCTCGTCCTTCAACGGCGATCTTCCGCCTCCCGGTCTCTACGACCGGATTATCCGCGATGTCGAAAAGCCCTTACTCAGTGCAGCGCTCGCTGCAACGCGCGGTAATCAGATCAAAGCCGCTGAATTGTTAGGGCTCAATAGAAACACGCTGCGCGCCCGAATTCGCGATTTGAACATACGGGTTCTGCGCACCGTCGAAGGCTAGTCCTACGGCCAGCCCCGACTGTGCAGAGTAACTTTGCCCCCAGGCTGGACTTGACCCCAGGGCAATTCCGGCGCTAAGCCACACTTGTCGCGAAAATGTCACAGTTAGGTTGTTGGGTGGCAAGCAGTGTGGCGCTGCCGTCATTTGGGCCCAGTCATGGACCGGGTCCAGAGACGAAAGCAGAATTAAGGGCGAGCCTTGACCTGTGTGGATTGTGCTCGAAAAATCAGCGCGTTGCGGGGCGAGGTTCGTTTGACATGAACGCCAGCAACAGTGCTTCCAAACCAAATGCAACAGCGCCTCTGGGTGCGTTGCTCATCGACGAAGCGGAGAGCGCTCTCAACCCGTCCGACCGGGCATTTTGGATCGGACTGACGGTCGTCGGCCTTTCAATCGTCTCGGCCCTTGTCAGCTACTTTATTCTCACCGGCCTGACCGCCATTGCGCCGCGCAACGAATTGGTTTGGGCGGCACTTGCCATCAACGTCACGCTCATCCTTGCCATGCTTGGCATTATCGCCTGGCAAGCCCATGGCTTGGTGCGGGCTTGGAAAGACCGTGTGCCAGGTGCCCGGCTGCACACCCGCATCGTCGCTTTATTTAGCGTCATCGCCGCACTACCGACGATCCTGCTGGCGGTTGCCGCGACGACAACGTTTTCCCGCTCCCTCGACGGCTGGTTTTCGACACGCACCCGCGCCATTGTCGAAAATTCCTATGATATCGCCAAAGCCTACGTCAATGAACACGGGCAGATCATCCGCACTGACATTAATAACATGGTGCGCGATATCAACGGCCTCACCAGCACGGTCACCGACAACCCTGAGGAATTTCAAAAACTGCTCATTGGGCAAGCCGGATTACGCGATCTTCCTGCCGCCTATATCATCGACAATCAAGGCGTGCCGACGGTCCTCGCGATCGACGATCCCAAGTTGCCGTATATCGTGCCCCCGGTCGATGTCATCAAATTGGCTGAAGCGGGCCAAGTGCCGCTGCTGATGTCCAGTGATAGTTATCGCGTCGCAGCGATCGCCAAGATCGACAGCCTGCCAGGCCGGTATTTGTACGTTGCGCGCGGCGTCAGTCCGAAGGTCATCGGTCACTTGCAAGCAACGGAGCAGAACGTTGACGAATACAACCGGTTACGAAGATCGCGCGGCGGACTAAAGGTTGCTCACGGCCTCATCTACTTCATGATTTCAACGACGTCGCTGCTGGCCGCCATTTGGACCGGCATGTGGTTTGCTGGGCGCTTTGTTGCACCGATCCGCCGTCTCATCGCTGGAGCCGAGGAGGTATCGCGCGGCAATCTCAACATTGCACTTCCGGAGAAACGCGGCGAGGGCGATATGCGCCGCTTGTCGCAAACTTTCAACCATATGACGCGCGAGCTCAAGGGCCAGCAGGATGCTCTCGTGCTGACCAATGCCCAATTGACCGAGCGGCGTAACTTCATGGAGGCGGTGCTCTCGGGCGTCTCAGCTGGCGTCATCGGGCTCGATAGCGATGATCGTATTACCTTGCTCAGCCGTTCGGCGGAGCGCTTGCTGGGTATCGCCAGCGCAGACGCTGTTGGTAAATTGCTCACGGACATTGTGCCGGAGTTTGCGCCGGTTTTAGAAGCCGACGAAACAAGCCTCAAATCGAAGGGCCAAATCGAGGTCAAGCGCCAAGCCGGTGACGAGGAGCGCTCGTTTGCTGTCAATATCACGCGCGAACGCGGCAGCGAAGATGATGTTGGGTCTGTTGTCACGTTCGACGATGTTTCAGAACTGGTGCAAGCTCAACGTACCAGTGCGTGGGCCGATGTGGCGCGGCGCATCGCGCATGAAATCAAAAACCCGCTGACGCCGATACAACTTTCAGCGGAGCGATTGCGCAACAAGTTTGGCAAGCAAGTCAGCGAGAACCGCGAGCTGTTTGATCAGTTGACGCAAACCATCGAGCGCCAAACCGGCCAGATCAAGAGCATGGTCGATGAATTTGCCTCCTTTGCCCGCATGCCGCAGCCGGTCATGGCCGAGCATGACTTGCGGCTCGCGGTTCAAGAACCGGCAATTTTGTTTCGCGAAGGCAACAACAAGAACATCGATTTCAAAGTTGTGCTGCCGGACGCAGCGGTCACTGCCCGCTTTGATCTGCGCTTGATCTCTCAGGCCGTCACAAATTTGATCAAGAACGCGACGGAAGCGATTGATGGTGTTCGCGAAGGCCCCGCAGGGCAGGCTGACTATCGCGGCGATATCGAGGTCCACCTTGTTCCAGCGTCTGATCGCGCAGCTATCGTCGTCATCGACAATGGTATCGGGCTTCCCAAACAAAACCGCACGCGCCTGCTCGAGCCCTATGTCACGACGCGCGCCAAGGGCACCGGTCTGGGCCTAGCGATCGTTCAAAAAATCGTGGAACAGCACGGCGGTACGCTGTCGCTTGAAGACGCGCCCATCACTGAAACGCGCAGCCGCGGCGCGCTTGTACGGCTAACACTTCCGGCACGCGGAACCGCCAGTCACGAACAATCTACTGAAAAGAATAATCCGGCGGCCCTCAGGGCCGGCGCAGCGTGATACGAAAAACAATGAAGTCCAAGGAGCCTGCACATGGCATCTGATATTCTGATCGTCGACGATGAAACCGATATCCGCGAATTGATATCCGGTATTCTCCAGGACGAGGGCCATACGACGCGTCTTGCGCGCGACAGTGATGAAGCTCTGAGGGCTGTCGAGGATCGCAGGCCGCATTTGGTCATTCTCGATATTTGGCTGCAAGGCAGTAGGCTTGATGGCTTGGAAGTTCTGTCTGTCATCAAGCGCACCTATCCTGACCTGCCGGTCGTCATCATCTCCGGTCACGGCAACATCGAAACTGCGGTCACCGCCATCCGCCGCGGCGCTTATGACTACATCGAGAAACCTTTTAAATCCGACAGGCTGAATCTCGTTGTGCTGCGCGCGCTGGAAGCTTCGCAGTTGAAGCGTGAAAACCGCGACCTCAAAGAACGCTCAGTTGTTTCAGCCGACATGATCGGCAAGTCGCCGGCGATTAATCAGCTGCGCGGCCACATCGATAAGGCCGGACCAACTAACAGCCGCATCATGATCCGCGGCTCTTCCGGCACCGGCAAGGAACTGGCCGCCCGCGTGCTGCACCAGAAATCGCTGCGCGCAACGGGACCTTTCGTTGTGCTCAATGCCGCTGCCATGGTGCCGGACCGCGTTGAAGAAGAAATGTTTGGAACCGAAGACCGCACCGGCGGCCCGCGCAAAGTTGGCGCGCTCGAGGAAGCCCACACCGGCACGCTCTACATCGACGAAGTTGCCGACATGCCTATGGAGACCCAGGGGAAGGTTCTGCGCGTTCTCGTCGAGCAGAAATTCCTGCGCATCGGCGGCTCGCAGAAGGTCTCCGTCGATGTTCGCATTATTTCTTCTACCAGCCGCGATCTGGAGCAGGAGATACGCGAGGGCCGTTTCCGCGAGGACCTTTATCACCGCCTCAACGTCGTCACTTTGCGGGTGCCGAGTTTAGCCGAACGGCGCGAAGATATTCCCGAACTTATCCAGTATTTCATCGGGCAAGTTGCGCAAACGTCAGGCTTAGCGCCGCGCCGCATCGGCGAAGACGCGATTGCCGTTTTGCAAGCACACGATTGGCCCGGCAACGTCCGCGAATTGAGAAACAACGTCGAGAGATTAATGATCCTTGCGGGTGGCGAACCCAACGCCATCATCACGGCTGAAATGCTTCCCGAAGAGATCGGCTCCAACGTGCCATTGCCAGTCAATGGTGGCGCAGAACACTTGATGTCACTGCCGCTGCGTGAAGCGCGTGAAATCTTCGAGCGCGAGTATCTGCTCGCCCAGATAAACCGGTTCGGTGGCAACATCTCGCGTACGGCGGAATTCGTCGGCATGGAACGCTCAGCCCTGCATCGTAAGCTGCGCGCGCTCGGCGTCTCGTCCGATCAGCGCAGCAGCGAATTGCGGCCCTCGTGATGACAGCACCCCGACTGTGAGCCGCATCATCTACGTCAATGGCAGCTACAAGCCTTATGCCGCGGCCTACGTTCATGCCGAAGACCGCGGTTTTCAATTTGCGGATTCCGTTTACGAAGTGATCGAAGTTCTGGCGGGCCGCCTGGTCGATGCAACGCGCCATCTGGTCCGGCTTGAGCGCTCGCTCAGTGAACTGCGCATGCCCGTGCCGATGGGCCGGGCGGCGCTCCTGCACGTCATCACAACAACGATCAAACGCAATCGGGTTCGTGACGGTCTCGTCTATCTGCAAGTCTCGCGCGGTGAGGGGCCGCGTGATTTCGCTTTTCCATCACCTGATGCCGTCGCGCCGACGCTTGTCGTCATTGCCCGGTCGCAGTCGCAAGCCAAGATCGCAGCCGCGGCTGAGACCGGCATTGCCGTCAAAACCATGCCCGACATGCGCTGGGGGCGCTGCGATATCAAGACCGTCATGCTTCTGCCGGCCTGTCTCGCCAAGGATGCAGCTAAGCGTGACGGCGCGCGCGAAGTCTGGTTCACGGACGACTCCGGCAACGTCACCGAAGGCGCGTCGAGCAACGCCTGGATCGTCACGGCGTCAGGGGTTCTTGTCACCCGGCAGCTCGACGAGCGCATTCTGGGCGGTGTGACGCGGGCGACTTTGATTGATTGCGCAGCCCATCAGCAAATGAAGGTCGAACAGCGAGCGTTCTCGCTTGCCGAGGCATTGTCGGCCCGCGAAGCCTTTATCACGTCCGCTTCAAATACAGTGATGCCGGTGATTGCCATCGACGGCAGGGCGATCGGCAACGGCCGCCCAGGTCCAATGACCCAGCGCCTTCGTTCACAATTTCATCATAGTGCCGGGATTTCCGTCACTTAGGCTTAGCGCTGGGACATTGTGCGCCTAAGCTGACGCTCGCGAGGCCTTTAAATCGCTCGCCGAAGCGCTATCTTAACCCGGACGGCGAAATAGGGAAGCTCCTGAGCCGTCAACGCAGTAAATCCAAGCACGCTGATAAACAAACCCGTTCAACATCAAAAAAAAGCGGATAACAACAATGGCAGCGGAAAAGCAGCAGAACCTTCAAGACACATTCCTCAACTACGTCCGCAAGAACAAAACCCCGCTGACGATTTTTCTCGTCAACGGCGTCAAGCTGCAAGGCATTGTCAGCTGGTTTGACAATTTTTGCGTTCTCTTGCGCCGTGACGGCCATTCGCAGCTTGTCTATAAGCATGCGATCTCGACGATCATGCCCGGCGGCCCGCTGAACCTGAACGACCAGGACGGCGAAAGCATCACCGGGTGAGCAAAAAACCTGACGACGACGTTGCCGCCATCGGCGAGGCTCGCACGTTGAAGGCGCGTCGTCGTGCGCCTGAAGACACCAAAGCGCCGCGGCAGCGCACGCTGGTTCTTGTGCCGGTGTGGAAGCGGCAGATCCGCGTTGGTGAAAAGACCAAACCGTTTCCGCAAATTCACACGCCGGAAAACCGGCTAGCCGAAGCCATTGGCCTCTGCAACGCCATCGATCTCGATATTGTCGACGCGCTCATCGTTCCGCTTTCCGAACCACGGCCATCAACACTTATTGGCTCGGGTAAGGTCGAGGAGTTGCGCCAGCTTGTCGCTGAAAAAGACATCGGCCTAGTCGTCGTCGATCACATCGTCACGCCGGTGCAGCAGCGCAATCTCGAAAAAACCTGGAACTGCAAAGTCGTTGATCGCACCGGCTTGATCCTCGAAATCTTCGGCGCCCGTGCCCGCACCAAGGAGGGCGTGCTGCAGGTCGAACTTGCCCACCTCTCGTACCAGAAGGGCCGCCTCGTCCGCGCTTGGACCCATTTGGAACGCCAGCGCGGCGGCGGCGGGTTCCTTGGCGGACCGGGCGAAGCCCAAATCGAACTCGACCGGCGTATGCTGCAAGACCGCATCGACGCCATCAAAGGCGATCTCAAGGAGGTCGTCAAAACTCGCGACCTGCATCGTAAAGGCCGCCGCAAGGTACCGTACCCAATCGTCGCCATCGTCGGCTACACAAACGCCGGCAAATCGACCTTGTTCAACAAGATCACGGGTGCCGGTGTACTGGCGATGGATCAAGTGTTCGCAACGCTCGATCCGACGATGCGCGAATTGAAGTTGCCCAGCGCCCGCAAAATCATCCTGTCCGACACGGTCGGTTTCATTTCCGATTTGCCGACAATGCTGGTCGCCGCCTTCCGCGCCACGCTCGAAGAAGTCATCGAAGCCGATCTCATCGTCCATGTCCGTGATATCGCGCATGCTGAAACGGACGCTCAGGCGCATGACGTCGAAAAGGTCTTGAGCGGCCTCGGCATTGACGTGCTGCCTGCCGACCGTCACATTCTGGAAGTCTGGAACAAAGTCGACCTTCTCTCGCCGGACCGCTTGTCGGAGCTACAACATGAAGCCACCCGCAATGAGCGCAATCCGGTGCTTGTGTCCGCCGCAACAGGGCAGGGGATCGCCGCACTTTTCGACGCCATCGATGCGCGGCTTGGGTCCGCTGATGAAGTGCTCGACGTGATCATCCCGGGTCACGAAGGCGCGCTGATCGCGTGGCTCTATGAGAATACCGACGTCATGAGCCGCACGGCCGCAGACGACGGCGCCTTGCACGTCCGCATCCGTCTCGCGTCCGAGAAAAAAGACCGCGCCATCGCCCAGCTTCGCAAAGCCGGTGTGAGGGTTTGAATCCCCTCTCCCATTCCCCTTCACTTGGCCATTCCCCTTCACTTAGAATGGGGAGAGGGTTAGGGTGAGGGGCGGCTGCTTGCTCCGTGCGTGTTGCCGCCCCTCACCCCAGCCCTCTCCCCGTTAAGGACGGGGAGAGGGGGAGTGCCCAGAGAATGACCCAGCGTCTCCAGTGCTGCATTGCCGGCGGTGGCCCGGCAGGTATGATGCTGGGAGTCCTTCTGGCGCGCGCCGGCGTCGCAGTTGCCGTTGTCGAAAAGCACAAGGACTTCTTGCGCGATTTCCGTGGCGATACCGTCCATCCCTCAACGATGACGATCATCGACGAACTCGGCTGGTTGGATGAGTTCTTGAAACTGCCGCACCAGAAAGTGCCAAACCTCGCCGTTAACTTCGGCGCGACGCGCGTCACTGTCGCTGATTTTTCCAAGCTCGCGGTTAAGGCACCGTATATCGCTATGATGCCGCAATGGGATTTTCTGAACTTTCTGGCTGGCAAGGGACGGCAATATCCAAACTTCAAACTGCTGATGGATACGGATGCGCTCGATCTCGTCATGCAGGACGGCCAGGTGTCTGGCATTCAAGCAATGTCTGGACCTAAAGAACTCGTGCTTGAAGCAGATCTTGTTGTTGCCGCCGACGGCCGTGGGTCCATTCTCCGCAGCCGCGCATCACTCGTGCCGCAAGGCTTTGGTGCACCCATGGACGTCTTGTGGTTCCGCTTGCCGCGGGAAGGAACCGACACAGATC
>JAYUCQ010000388.1:0-3638 GCA_043740265.1 Hyphomicrobium sp. | reverse complement strand
GGGAAAGCCTTGCCATCAATTTTGTCATGGTGTTTACGCCCAACACGCTGCGCGACTTTCCGTTCAATTTTCTGGCGACTATCCGTTTGCCAAAATCTGAAAACCGGACCGCTGAGATTGCCCTGGTGCGCGATCTCGGACAGCAGTTCCCATCCGTTAGCACGATCCGGGTTCGTGATGCGATTGATCAGGTCAACAAGATCTTCGCTAAGATCATGACAGCGGTGCAGGTTGCCGGTAGCGTGACACTGCTTGCAGGGTCGCTGGTGCTGGCGGGCGCATTGGCTACGGCGCAGCGCCGCCGAATCGTTGAAGCCGTTATCCTGAAAACCATTGGCGCCCGGCGCAGCCAAATTCTGGCCGCTCACGCTTTGGAATATGCCCTGTTGGCGGCCATTGCCGCCGTCGTAGCGATTGCTCTCGGCACCGTCGTTTCGTGGATAGCGGTGACGCGCGTCATGGAGCTCGACTTCGTTTTTTCGCCAAATGCCGTGGTTTTAACCTTAGCGGCCGCGGCAGGGCTGATTGCCATATTCGGTGGCATCGGCACCTGGTCAGTTCTGCGGGCCCGGCCGGTGCCGTATTTGCGGTCTGAGTGAAAAAACATTACTATCACGACCCTGTTAGCTACTTGAAACAAGCGCCGAACATACGCATCTGTTGGGCTTAAGCGGGTAAAAGCAATCCCGCCATTGCAGAGGACTTAGAGATCCATGGCTGAAGTTTACTCCCGCCCCGCATCCGTACCGGGTACCGCCCGCTCTGGCGGCGCGATCGACCAGGGTTTGCGATCGTTTATGCTCGGTACTTACAATTATATGGCCCTCGGCTTGGCTGGCACCGCCGCCGTGACCATGGCTTTACTTGCTAACCCCAGCGTGATGGCGGCTATCGCCATGGGCCCGATGAAATGGGTTTTATTCGCGGGCATATTTGGCCTCGGCATGTTTGCCCATAAGCTGTTCTACTCGGGCAGCGCTGTCGTCGCCCACGGTGCCTACTGGCTTTACTGCGCCATGTGGGGCGCGATGATTGCCCCGATGATTGGGCATTTCATGTCGCACGGCATGGCTGGACTTGTCGGTCAGGCCTTCTTCATCGCTGCCGCGACGTTCGCGGCCACCAGCTTGATCGGCTACACGACCAAGAAAGACATGACTGGCTGGGGCAGCTTCATGAGCATGGCCTCGATAGGCTTGATTATCGCGATGTTGGTCAGCTTCTTCTTCATCTCCGACCCGGGCACCAGCAAGACCGTGAGCTTGATCATCTCGAGCATCGTTGTGCTGCTGTTCTCGGCGGTTGCTGCCTACGAAACGCAGGGCATCAAGTCGATGTATATCGAGGGTGCGCAGCAGGGCGGCGAAGAGTTCTTGAAGCGCTCGTCGATCTTCGGCGCTTTCATGCTCTACGGAACATTCGTGACGCTGTTCGTGCACATCCTGAACATCTTGGGCATCATGAACAACGAATAACGCAACGCCGGTTTGGAATAACGGAAAGGCCCCGGTTTGCGGGGCCTTTTTGCGTTAGGGCGAACTGATAACCGCCAATCGTTTATCAAGCACGTCCAGCACGCGGACAAGGTCGTGGCCGCGCTTCAGGATCAGCCCACCGGCAGCGACGACGCTATAAGCACCCTGCTTGCGGGCCAGCTTCGGATCTTTCTCGATGCGGTAGAGCGGGAATTCGCTGGCGCGGCGGAAAACGGAAAAGATGGCCTTGTCGCGGTTGAGATCTATAGCGTAGTCGCGCCACTCGCCCGAGGCAACCTTGCGGCCATAGACGGCGAGAATGGCGGATAATTCCTGGCGGTTGAAAACGATTTGGCGAGCCGCGTCGGATGCGCTAGACGCGCTGGGCTCTTGGGGACCGCCCGCATGACGCGGGCGAAAAACTATCGGTTCAAGGTCGCTCAAGCGCGTCTCCCTGCTGGATGGTCCAAGAATGCCCTGAACACTTGGGAATGCAAGAGGGTGTGAGCCGATTGATGAGGCGGATTATGAGAATCCGGCATCGAAATACCCTCAAGACGACAACAAGGGGTCCTCAAGACACCGCGAAGCTGCCGCAAAGCAGGCCGATGTTGACGGCGTTGCCTGAGGCTCTGCGCCGCGAACCGGCTCTGGAAACTCAGCCCCCCAGCCCCCCGGGGCCAACTTTTAAGCGCAGGGCCTTTGGCAACTCTCCCTGTTGGTCTTCACGGCCGCCGGTTTGCCCTAACCGGCGGAATTTATGCCTCCCTGTCTTGTCTCGTGAAGGACCGGTTCCCCAGCCGGTCCTTTTCGCGTTTCTGAAATTTTTTGTTGAAAGAATGAGCCCGGGTGCCAGGCTTTCGCGTACATTTGTCATCAGGAGAACCCGATGACGATAAAGACGGCTCGTAAAACTCAAAAATCCAATGCTGCAATCAAAAATTTGCGGCCACCGGCAAAGGCGTCTTGCAGAACACCCGGCAGCGCCAATCCGCTGGTCGGGCGATGGGCGGGCAAATTCGGTCAACCGCCGTTTGAGAAAATCGAAGCCCGGCATTTTCGCCCGGCCCTGCTGGCAGCGTTTCGCGAACATAAGGCCGAGGTCGAAAAGATCGCGGCAAATCCGGCGCGGCCGACGTTTGCCAACACAATTCTAGCGCTGGAAAAAAGCGGCACGCTGCTGTCGCGCGTCGGCTCGGTTTTCGGCAATCTCGAAGCCACGGATTCAACGCCCGAACTGCAGGATATTGCCCGTGATATGGCGCCGCGTTTTGCAGCGCATGAAACGCAAATACTGCTGGATGCGCGCCTATTCCGCCGCATCGATGAACTGTACCAGAAGCGCGAAGCCTTGAAGCTCAACGATGAAGAACGCCGCGTACTAGAGCGCCACCACCTGACGTTTGTCCGCGCCGGCGCAAGGTTGTCCCAAGCCGCCAAATCGCGGGTCAAAGCCATCAACGCCCGCTTAGCTAGCCTCGTCACCCAATTCATGCAGAACGTTTTGAAAGACGAACAGTCGTGGCAGTTACCCCTCAAGGGAGAGCGGGATCTAGCTGGGCTTCCACAGTCTTTTATCGATGGGGCCAAGCGCGCCGCGTCGGATGCAGGTTTGGAGGGGCAGGCCCTCGTCACGCTGGCGCGCTCAAGCGTTGAAGGCTTTCTGACATTCTCGAGCCGCCGCGATTTGCGCGAGCAGGCGTTTAAAGCCTGGATTGCCCGCGGTGCCGGTGGTGGTGAAACTGATAACAGGCAAATCGTCACCGAAGTTATCACGCTGCGCAGCGAGTATGCGCGGCTGATGGGTTTCAAAACGTTTGCTGATTTCAATCTCGAAGACACGATGGCGAAGAAGCCGGAGGCCGTGCAGGACCTGATGGGCGCGGTTTGGTCGAAAGCCGTTGCGCGGGCTGCTGAAGAGCGCGAGGCGCTGGCCTCTTTCGCGCGTCAGCAAGGCGAGAATTTTGATATTGCTGCGTGGGATTGGCGTTACTACGCCGAAAAAGTCCGCAAGGCGAAATACGATCTCGATGAAGCGGAAATCCGTCCTTACTTGCAGCTCGACCGCATGATCGAAGCCGCCTTCGATTGCGCCAACAAGCTATTCGGGCTGAGCTTCCGCGAACTTGAAAACTTCAAAGGCTATCAAGCTGACGTCCGGGC
>JAYUCQ010000387.1:0-3639 GCA_043740265.1 Hyphomicrobium sp. | reverse complement strand
CAGAACGCCAGTCAGGTCGATGCCAAACGGGTTCAGGATGCCGCCGAGATAGCGGTCCTCATGATATTGCAGGCATTTCCAATATTGCTCCGGCACTTCGCGAACCGGGATCGACTTGTGGTCCGGGTTCGCCGTGTAGTCGCCCATTTCGATGGCGCTATCGGTGTAGTTGACATCGCGCAGGCTATCGAGGCGCGGGTCAAACGTGCCGGCGAAATTGCCCTTGGGATCGTAGATCGCCGTCGCCATCCAGCGTTCAGCGTCGTAGCCGAGTTTGTCGTGCATAGTGATCTGGCCGGTGTAGCCGCGGATTGGCGCCACGACGTAAACCAGGATGAGCGCAAACAGCACGTAGACAATTGAAAACGTCGCAACGTGGCGCAGCGGGCCGAGTTTGGGATTGAAGGCTATGAGGTTCATCACCACGCGCACGGCGCGGCGCGGCACAACGATCAAAACCTCAAGAATTGCGGTCAACTGCCGCAGAAGCCGTAACATGGCTGTCGCAGAACCCGTGTAACGCCGCGCCTGCCGGGGGACAGACGGACTTTACGGGCTAACGGAAATTTGCGGCGTCAAATGCGCCAAAGCGCGGCAGCTTCGCGGCGAACCCACGAATAAGGGCCTGGCCACGAGCGTCGATCTAAAGTTCAGACCTGACAGAACCCATCTTGGAACAGCAAAACCGCCGTCAAAAATTATTCATCAATACAAAAAGGCCGATACCTATGGCAGGTGCCATAAGAGTCGCCACAAGCATCATGAAGAATGATCTAGTTGCCATCACACTTTACCCCGCAGCACACGCCGCATTTACAGACGCACTCAGCAACCGCCCTCTGGACATCCCCCTCCAGATTCTGGCTCGTGTCACAAAACTTCGGAGCCGCCTCCTAAGCTTCATGGCTGAGATGACCCCCATCTACCCAGCCTGAACACTATGGCATACGACGAAAGTTCTTGACAGATCGGTCAACTGTTTTGCGGGGCGAAGCGTGCGTTCGATGACACAGGCATTTTGTTGCTGGGCAACATCGTCTGTAAACGCTCGAAAACGCGTCAAAAGAGTCTCGAATATGCATGTATTTTAAGCACTTAGAGAGTCCGCCCAGAGTGCAACTGAGCCGGTGTCCGTAAGCTTCGCTGCATTGCGGTAAGCCCGAGTGTAACATTCGCTGAAACATGAATTGATCGGCGCGTGGGGAATTTACCTCACGCAAGCCCTGCCAAACCGGCGTCCTTCATATTGTACTTGAGCTCGAAAGCCTACTTCAGATCGAATAGGCGCAATTGGCGCTCATCCTGGCCGCGCGTTTCAGCCGCCAGTTGCTCGATGCGGTCAAAGGGCACCTGCTCCGCCGAGATCAGCGACTTCTGCGCTTTCATCGGGCGCACCAGGCCTTCTTGAACCAGATGGAACTCGCCAACGGTTTGCCCAGGCAGTGCCGTTGCCGGTTCCAGACCAGATTCCGATTGGAACGCGGCCTTAAGCTTGCGCAGCGCCGTATCTTCACGCACGCGGCCAATGAACCAGCTCGTGATCTGGTCGCGGCTCTTGTAGTCGAGGTCGCCGGGCGATTGCGTCGCCAGCATCATGCCAAGACCAGCCGAACGGGCGCGCTTCAACAAGCTCTGCAGCGGCTCAGCCGTCGCCGGCTTTGAGTTCGCCGGAATATAGAGATCGGCTTCGTCGAACAGCACAACGGCCTGGAGTTCATCGTTCGGGTTGCGCTGACAGAAGCGCAGCGCTTCCGACAAGAATTGCGACACCCAGAACAGGATGTTTTCATTATCGCCGAGGAACCCGGTATAAATGATCGACAGCCGCGTCCGGTTCGGGCGCTGGAAGCGGCCAAGGCCGAGCAGGCTTTCCATGCGCAGGCTTTCGCCGCCGCCTTCGAACAGCGATGAATTCCGCAGCCGCAAAGCGTCAAGCTGAGCCACAAGATCGCGGCGCAACTTGCCCGACGGGTCCATACGCTGCGTCTGATCGGTCAGCTCGGGATGCTCATCTTCGAGCAAGTGGATCAGATCAGCCAAGGTGACTTCGGCGTTGCTGAGCGATCCCAGTATGCGCAATGCAACGGCCAGCACGCCCGACTGCTTTTGATGCGTTGCTGAATTTTTCAAATGCAGCATTTCGCCAAGTGCCGCGGCAGACAAATTGGCCAGCAATTGCTGTTCGTGATCGGGCAACTCGCTGATGCCGGTTGGCAGCAAAGTGATCGAAATCGGCCGGCCGGATGCGCGCCCGGGCGTATAAACTGCAACGTCAATCGCGTCGGCGAGCTTCTCGCGTTCTGCCCGGCGCTCTGGTGTCTCGGTATCGTTGGCGCGCCAGACATCGGGATTGGCATAGCTCGCGAGGTCGCCCTTGCGGTCAATGAGAATAGCCGGAATGCCGCGCAACAGAAGCTGTTCGATCAGCGACAGCGCCAGTGTTGTTTTGCCCGAACCCGAGCCGCCGAGGAACGCCGCGTGCCGCTTCAGAACGCTCTTATTTAGCGTAATCGGCCGTCCGCGATTGCCGATTTCGCGCCCCGACAAAATGCTCGATCCATACGTGCCATTTTCGTCGAGAATAACCGACAGCGGCAGATCATCGTCGTTGGCTGGAAGGCCTTCGCCGTTCGTAACTGTGCCAGTGTTGTTGGCGCGGCCATCGTCGTCCATGCCGTCGAGAGACGATTGCGGGTTGTCCATATCCTTGGCGACAAGGCGCGGCACTGGACGGCCGAGAAGATCAAGCCGCAGCAAATGCACGATTGAAATCAAACTCGACAGCGGCTTCGTGCCTTCAAGCCACTGGTTCATACCGGCGTCGCCACGATGATGCGCTGTGAATTCGCGCACCGTCATCATGCGTTCCCACTCCGGTATCGGCACCAGCAATTGGCGGCCGCCACCGTCGCGGAATTTGCGGAAGGCTTGCGCCGTCTGGTTCTTTTTGTTCGGCGGGAAATCGCTCGCCCGCAGCATGAAGCAGGATTTGCCCTGCATCGATGTCAGAACTTTATCAAGCTGGCGCTTCAAGCCGCCGCCTTGCGTTGGCCGGTTGCACAGGAACACGCGCACGTCGCTGGCGAACCCGGTGCGGTGGCGCACGGTCAAATCGAAAGCTGGCAGATCATCGCCGAGTTCCAGGCGCTTCACCGTCACTTCAATCGCCTTGCCCCATTCGTCGCGAGCCAGCAGCAGCGCGGTTGAAAGCACATCGACGAGTTCCTTGTCGTCGGGCGGCATCTCGGCTTCGCTTTCGTTGGCGAAGCGTTCCCACATCTCGCGGAACTGGACGGCGGAGATCGTGCCGGTTGTTTCGGGCTCTTCCAGACCAAAGCCGATGGCCTGACCAAGGGCCTGCGCTAATGTCCCGATGAACGACGGCTTGGCGCTGCCGCTTGACGCATCTGCATCATCGCCCTCGGTCGAGGTCGCCTCACGCAGCCGCGTCTGCGCATGTTCCAGCAGGCGGCGCGTCGACAGTCCGCCAAATTCTTCAAAAAACTGCGGACCAAAGAATGCCGATGCGTCCGGGAAACTCATGCCCGCGCCGCTAATTTCCGCCTGATGCTCAATGCGTTTCGAAATGATCAGCTTGGCTTCTTCAACGGTGCGGCCTTCGCGCAGCAGCACGGGGCC
>JAYUCQ010000386.1:0-8849 GCA_043740265.1 Hyphomicrobium sp. | reverse complement strand
TGGATCCTCGCACACGACGGCGTTAAGCTGTCTAGACTGCGGTTGTGGCGGAATTGGTAGACGCACTACCTTGAGGTGGTAACGCTGGAAACGGCGTGAAGGTTCGAGTCCTTTCAACCGCACCACTGCCCTGGACTACCAACAGGGCTGAGTTTCTAATTTAGCGCACCCGGCTCTTATCTGGTCTGGCCCTTATCGAGCGGGGCTTCGGTTCGAGTGCCGTGGTGCAATGACGTCGGCGGGCGGTTGAATATCAGCGATCCACCCACTGGTGGTCGCGTCGGCTTCACCAGAATCCACAAACACCGGCGGCCCTGTCGTCTCGTCCTCGGTGCCGGTTGTCAGCCAGACCGTTGTATCTGCCGCCGCCTCCGCGCTCACGGCTTTGGCCTTAGCTGCTGCTTTAGGCGTTGCGGTTTTAGTTGCAGCATTTTCTGACGCAGCTCTCACGCGCAGCGGCGACGTCAGGACAGTTACCTCCGGCCCCCGGATGGACACGTCTTTGTCCGGGCCGATCGCACCGTAGAATGGAAGAAGTGTCTTGCCGCCGTGCTCTCCGTTGCGCGCCGAAGAAAGCTTCGGGGCCACGGCTGCTATCGCATCCGCCAGAGGCTCCGCGGGGCGTTTAGCAACCATGTGCACGACCGAATAGCCTTCCGCCTTGAGCCGCGTCAGGATGAAAGGCAGGGCCTTCGCGGTCGTTGTTTTGATATCGTGGAACAAGATGATGCCGCCGTGCTGGCGATGAACCTCGGCCATCGTCCTGTCGGCAAGCTTCACGGGATCATGAATGTAGCTGTCGTTGGACACGACATCGACTGTGAACGTCGCGAGGTGCCGGGTTTGCAGATAGGCCAGCAGCCGGCAGCTATCAGCTAAGCCTGTAAAACGGAAGAATGGCGCAATAGGCTTGCCCGCGGCCATCGCGACCGCCGCCAAGCCGCGCTCAATTTCGGACTTCGCGGCATCCGGTTTCATCCGCGGCATGTTGAAGGGGTGCGAATAGGTGTGGCTGCCAAGCGTGTGACCGCGGGCGATGACGTCCTTGACGGTTGCCGGATACGACAACGCCATGCGGCCAACAGAAAAAAATGTCGCCTTCGTGCAAAACATATCCAAAGTGTCGAGAATAGATTTCGTGACCCAAGGCATCGGGCCATCATCAAACGTCAGCACGACTTCTTTGGGCTTTAGAAACGAAGGCTCGTGGAACTGGCGGGTGACCGTTCCATACATCGGACCGTTGGTAGCGTCGATCTGGACAACCCGCGATACGGGCAGCCCGGCCCCCGGGTTGGCACAGGCGGCATAAGCAGGCCTGGGCACGGCAATGCTCAGCACCGAGACACTGAGCCCGCTGGCGAGGATTAGATTTCCAAAAAAAGACCGCAATAGCCCGCGCACCAGCATTCCTCCCCGGCCGTCGAGCCAGCTGGTCTGGTGTCGTGAGATTCGCCGGTTCAAACAAGGCTTTGGATTGGCGAATCAGGGGACGGCCACAACGGCCAATCCCCACGCCCAAAATCAGTAGCCGAATATCTTTCCAAGCCCGAGAATGTCGAGCGATGCTGCGGGTGGTTTAGGTTTCGGAGCGGTCCTGACGGCAGGCACAGGTTTAGCGGACGGTTTCAGCCACGGCAGTTCTTCGCCGGCGTCTGTAACTGGCGCATCGGCTGACGCCGCAACCGGGGCCACTCGGGAAGCGGGCTCAGCCGCCGCCGCAGGTGGTTTTTTCAACCCTCCTGCTTGGCTATTCAAAGCTCCCGTTGGTGACATCGTCCACACCACTGACCGGTTGGCGAGTGTGTTTGCAGCAGCGGCCTTCGATTTTTCAGCAAACACTTGATCAATGGCACCGTCATAGGCGGCAATTGCCTCGACCGAAGTCTTTGGAACGATGTGGACAACCTTATAGCCCTTGTCATGCAACTCGCGCAGCAAGCCTTTGATGGCGCCAGCCGTCGATGGTTGAATATCGTGCATCAAAATGATGCCCTTACGCTGGGCCTTGAGTTGCGTCATGATACGGTTGTGAACGATCTTTGAATCGCGCGTTAGGTAGTCCTTGGAATCCACATCCACCCAAATCGTCGAGATATTGCGGCTTTTGGTGTAAGCGGTAACGAAGCGGTTCTCACTCAGATATGGAAACCGGAAGAACGACGCTGCTGGCCGGCCGAGCGCCTTATTGACAGCTGCCAGCCCCATTTCGAATTCTCTGCGGCCCTTCATCAAGCCGTTGGGTGCCAAGTTGGCATGTGACCACGTATGCGAAGCAACAGTGTGGCCTGCTGCGGCGACCTCTTTGGCCATTGCCGGGTCTGCGGCGGCCATGCGGCCCACCATGAAAAACGTCGCCTTGGTGCACTCTTCTGCCAGGGCGCGCAGCACTGGGCGGGTGTATGACCGGAGGGGTCCGTCATCAAACGTCAAGATGACTTCGCCATCCTTGAGAAAGTCGGTTCCAGCACCATGACCGCCGCCGAACTGCGGCCCGCCAGCCGTATCAATTTCGACAATGCGGGACAGCCCCAAACGCGAAGGATCGCTGGCACAGGCATCGACACGCACGTTGCCGGCTTGAGCGTTGGGTTCAGGCGATACCACTGCCGCTTGGCCACGCGCCTCTACCGCGGCCATTGTCATGACCACGGCCAACCCTGCCAATATTTGTTGCGTGTGCCGCATGTTCCCCGCTGCGTGCCAGTCGATTAGCCTTTGTGTCAACTGCCCGTTTTCACCTAGCGGGCAGTCCAGCGAATCCTACATAAGAGAGTCCCGACGATATGCCGGGTCTGGTCGGAAATTGAGGCCGAATCTTACCTCTTCCGGCGCCTCAGGTGTGGCAACGGCGCACCGCCGTTTGTTGGGCTAGCCTTCTACGAATGTCATGCACGTGTCATAGCCAGACTTAAAGGCTGCTACCCAGTTGAAATCAGGCTAGTTGAATTCGAGTCCCTCGCATTCGGGGCCAATTGACCGCCGGTGAGCCGGCAATCTGAATTAGAACCCGATCAGCGAGGGTGCAGTCTTTGGTTGAAAATCGTGACAGATCGATGGGTCCAGAGGTTGCAGAAAAACCGGCGTCGGAAATTGCTGGTTTGGTCGCCGATGCACTCGCTAAGACCCAACCCGCTGTTGCCGCCGATCTTGTGCGTAACCTCAAGGCACCCGACCTCGCCGACGTTATCGAAATTCTCGATCCGGATGACCGCGTCGCGCTGATCCAGGCGCTCGGAAATTCATTCGATTACGAGGTACTGTCGGAACTCGACGAATCTGTTCGCGACCAGCTGTCAGAAGCACTTCCCAACGAGCTTCTCGCCCGCGCCGTCACCGAACTCGATACCGATGATGCCGCCTACGTCATCGAAAGCCTGGAAGAGAGCGACAAGCAGGAAATTCTGGCGCAGATCCCGTCGGGTGATCGCGAAGCCCTCGAACGCAACCTCGACTATCCGGAAGATTCAGCCGGACGCCTGATGCAGGCGGACTTTGTTGCCGTCGCCCCCTACTGGACGGTCGGCAATGTCATCGACCATATGCGCGAGAGCGATGACCTTCCCGACGATTTCAACGAGATCTTTGTCGTCGATCCGACCTTCCGCGTGATGGGGTCGATAGATCTCTCGCGACTACTTCGCACCAAGCGCGACATCGCCGTCAACACCATCATGAACCCGGACCGCCATATTGTGCTGGCGACAGAGGACCAGGAAGCGCTCGCCCGGCAGTTTCAACGCTACGACTTGATGTCGGCTCCGGTCGTGGACGCCAACAATCGTCTCGTCGGCGTTATCACTGTCGATGACGTCGTTGAAGTCATTCAGGAAGAAGCCGAAGAGGATATCAAACGCCTTGGCGGCGTCGGCGATGAACGGCTCAGCGACAGCGTTGCGGATATTGCCCGGCCGCGGTTCTGGTGGCTTTTTGTCAATCTCGGCACAGCTATTTTGGCGTCGGCGGTCATCGGCATGTTCGGCGCGACGATTGAGAAAATGGTTGCTTTGGCCGTCCTCATGCCAATTGTCGCGTCGATGGGCGGCAATGCCGGAACGCAGACAATGACGGTTGCCGTGCGGGCGATTGCCACGCGAGAACTGACAGATGCAAATGTTGCCCGCGTCGTCCTCCGCGAAACGGCTGTTGGCTTGGTCAATGGCGTCGCCTTTGCAATCTTAATGGGCTGTATCGCGTATTTTTGGTTCAAGTCCCGCAATCTCGGGATGGTCATTGGTGCCGCCATGGTGATCAACTTGCTGGCAGCGGCGCTTGCTGGAATTTTCATTCCGCTGATCCTGAACCGTTTTAAATTCGATCCAGCCGTGTCATCCACCGTCTTTGTGACCACCGTCACCGATGTCGTTGGCTTTTTTGCTTTCTTGGGGCTGGCGTCGATATGGCTCACGTAGCCCAGAGGTGCGACCGATGACAATTTCTATCCGCCTCCTGGCTGCGGGAGACAAAGACGCGTGGCTCAATTTGTTTCGCCAATACATCGCGTTTTATGAGGAAGCCGTCGCCGAGGATGTGGTTGAGCTGACCTGGCAGCGTCTCGTGCATCAAGCGGATGGCATGATGGGTTTTTCAGCTGTCAACGAAGCGGGTATTTTATCGGGTATCGCCGTCATCATCTTTCACCGCTCGACCTGGGCTGCAACGCAGTATTGCTACCTCGAAGATCTTTTCGTGGCACCAGCCGCGCGCGGGGCAGGGGTTGGCCGCGCCCTCATCGACGCCGTCTACGCCGAAGCCGATCGCCGTGGTGCCGATCGCACATATTGGGTGACGGCTGGTAGCAACGCCAGGGCCCGCCGCCTCTATGACAGCGTCGCGATCCTGACACCGTTTGTGCAATACCGCCGTTGAGCCCAGGGCCGCCCGTACAACCGTTGATGCGCCGTCACCAGTTCAGTTGTTAATGCGCGTTGTCAAAACAGCGTGGCGAAATCAGACGCGGCTTTACCCGTGCTTAAGCCTCCGCCGTTAAGCTGATGTCGATCTCCCAATTGTCTTTTCCGGAGAGCCAACGAGCGTCGTGCTGCGTCAATCCTTACATGAACGGCGAAGTAGGTCCGGCTCGCACCTTGTTTGGGTGCGTTTCCGGCAGGGAACTGTGTTGCTTGCCTGCCTGATGTCGACGGCCTACTTCGCTTATCATGCGCGCTATGGCCGGCACGGCCTTGACGCTCGCGCTGAACTCACTGAGCGCGCCGCACTGCTTGAATTTGAAATCCGCAGTTTGGATACGGTCCGCTCAAAGCTTGAGCACGACGTGGCCCTGCTGTCACCTGAGGTCCCAAATAGCGACCTCGTCGAGGAAACCGCACGCGACGTACTGGGCTATGTCCATCCGGCGGATCGCATCATTCCGCTGCGCTGAGGCGGCTGGCCGCTGCGCTGAGCCGTGGGTAAGCCGGGCTCGCGGACCACTTAATTCAGCGTTTTGCAAACCGCCAATCTTTGGCCGTTTCGTTCCATTGCATTTTGTCTATAGTGCCCCCACGTGATCAGCCGTTAAGGCGCAGTCTTTTGCCTTTCGAACCCTCACTGTCGAAAAGAACCGGCCATGAGTAAAAAGCCCGACAAAGATGATCCGGTTGAACTTGATCTGCCCGACGGCGTCGTTGGGGCCGAGCAGGCGGTAGAGATTTTGCGGACTTGGATCGGCGACGGCGCCATGATGCTGTCCCTCAATGCCGACGCGTTCGGCGACCGGGTTATCGACTGGGGGCGGATTTTGGGCGAGATCGCGCACCACGTCGCCCGATCCGCAAAATTGCAGGGCCACATGAGCGAGGCGGAGGCCTTGCAAGCCGTGCACGAAGGCTTCGACGCCACGATGCGCGCCAACCAGCCCACCATGTCCGGTAAAGTCCGCGGCCGGGTGAACCACTAAATCCCGGACAACAACCTCTCGCGAAGCACCGCTAAGCCATGCTTTATGGTTTTTAACGGCCTGCTGTTGCTTGTTCGCATCACACATTGGGTATCCACAGCAACCCGCGCTTGCGCGCGCTTTAATCGTGGATGATCAAGGATTAGGCTCTTGCTGCGCAGCTGAGGCCATAGCTAAGCACATTCGAGGGGAAGTGTGCCGCGTCCATATGAAAAGTATTTGCTCTCGGGGGACGACAGATGAAAGCGCACACAATTGGAATTTCCGCACTTTTTGCAATTGGCTTGTTAGCCGGCGGCTGTGCCAATGACGGCACCGGGCTGATGTCAACATCGTCGGTCGCCGCTGATAAAGTCGCGATGGCACCCAAGGTTGATCCGGCCTGCGTTTCGCTTACCAGCCAGATCGACACTTTACGCAAAGAAGGTGCCGTCGAGGGCCTTGAAAAGGCTGCATCGGGCAAATCGGCCAGCGTCAAGGTCATGCGCACGGCGCTAGCGAAGCAGGCTGAATTGAACAAGGCCAACGCTGACTTCCAGGCCAAATGCGGACCGGCGATGCCGAAAGCACAGTCGGCGATGGTCGCACCTCCGGCTCCGATTCCGGCGTCAACGACAGCCGTGGCGGCCACGGCAACGGGCGCTGCCGCTCCGCAGGCGAAGGCCGCTGCCACTACGGCGGCACAAACGGCAGTTCAGGCCGCTGCAAAAAACTAAGGCACACGCCCTGCGCCTCATGTTGGTGGCGCAGGGTCTTGGTAGTTGGGTCGCAGCGGCTAGAGCGCTTGCGCTGGGTCGTTAGCGCCACACCATGGCCACAAGGGGTTGCGAAGCAAAACTCTGTGTGGTCATAAACGATTGTCGCGGGGGCTGTTGACGCGTACGGCCCGCTCAACTTTCGCAAAGACATAGGATTTCGCATGCGGGTTTATGCCAGTTTGATCAGCGTTTTCGCTCTTGGGGCGGCGTTGCAGGGATGTGGTGGAGCCGCCGGCGGCGACCCTGGTGCGAGAGGCCTGCCGATAGGTGAGTCGTGCCAGACCATTCGCGGTGAGCTCAATAGGATGGATTCGCGCGGCGTACAGTCGTCTGTCGAACGTGCCAGCAATGGTGGCAAACTCTCAGCTGCACAACGCGCCGATGCCGATAGATACAATCAGCTGCTCAGCCAGTACCTCGGCGCCCGCTGCCACGTTTAACAGCTTCCTTCTGAGCGGCGGTCTACGCGCTGCGCGGCTCTGAACTTAAGTTTTTCAGCAGTGCGGCGGGGACTCTCACGTCTTTCCTGTGTAAGGTGAGCGAGGTGCGTGCGTCACTTTCTGGAGGCTATTCATGGACGATAAAACCCGCGAACTCCTGGTCTTTGCAGTCATCGGCATTGTCGCCGGCTTCTTGGCGTCGGTCGTGGTCGGCGGCGGCGGCCTCATTCAGTATCTCGTATCTGGTGTCATCGGCGCATTTGTCGGCGGGTATCTGCTACGCGCGCTGGGCGTAAATCTCGGTATCGGAAATGCCCTTGCGTCACAGATCGTGACCTCGACGATCGGTGCGATTGTCGTCGTGCTTCTGGCACGGCTGCTCGTCTAACGGGCTCGAGTGCGAACGTAAGTCCAAGGAAATGCAAATGGGCGATCTGCAACCTTATATGCCTTATATCGTGATGGCGCTGAACGGCATCATTGCGGGATGGCTGGCCAGTTTGTTGCTCGGTGGCGGCAGTTTGATCCGCGATCTTTTTATCGGGGTGCTCGGCGCGTTCCTTGGCGGCTTCCTCGTGAAATCAGGCCTGCTCACACTGCCCGATCAAGTGCTCGCTTACGCCAATATGATCCCGCATGGACCGCAAATCCTGATTTCGACGATCGGCGCGATATTGATCATTATTCTGTCTCGCATTTTAGGCCGTTGAAAAACTGAGATGCCTTCTTTCTCGACCAAGCGCCGTGTGCCGTTCACCGCGGCACAAATGTATGCGCTGGTCGCTGATATCGAGCGCTATCCCGAATTTCTTCCGATGTGCACCGGTCTCGCGGTTTCATCATGCGTCACGGTACCCGAGGGCGAAGATCTGGTGGCCAGCATGAGTGTTGGCTACAAATCTATTTCCGAGACTTTTACCACTCGCGTCCGGTTGAGGCCGCAACGTTTGATGGTCGAGGCCAACTACGTCGACGGCCCTTTTAAGCGGCTTGAGAACCAGTGGCACTTTGCCGATGTTTCACGCGGCTCCGACGTCGAGTTCTTTATCGACTATGAGTTCAAATCTCCCATGCTTGGTCTGCTGGTCGGACAAGTCTTTGATCAAGCGTTCCGCAAATTCACAGATGCCTTCGAGCAGCGTGCGCGGATGGTCTACGGCGCACCGCAACTCAGCGCGTAAGCTATCGCCAACGCGCAACCTATCGAATGACCTTATCGGCGTTGCGCGCCATGGCGAGCCCGCGCATCCGGTCAAAACCGGTGACATTGCCAAGCTTCACGCCTGAAAGATCAGCGCCGGTTACGTCCGCCCCTGTCAGGTCAGCGCCCGTTAAATCGGCGCCGGACAAATCAGCGTCTTTAAGTATGGCATTGTTCAAGTGTGCGCCCTTGATATCGGCGAATGTCAACAGCGCGTGGGTCAAGTCGGCGCCAGTCAGGTGCGCGCCGGCAAGTTTCGCACCTGACATTTCTGTGCGCCAGATTTCCTCGATGAAGCCGGTCTTGCCAAAGGGCGCGCACGTCGCCCCGCTCAAATCTGCGCCTTCGAAATTGGCCCGCGTGAAGCGGCCGAACATCTTGATGCTGCGCATATTGGCGCCCTTGAAGCTCGGCGCTTCGTCCCCATTGGCCGCAAGTGTTGTGAAAACCGACGGCCGGAGAAGCCGCGCGCCTTCCAGGTTCGCCCCATCGAAGCGCGTCGCGACTAACGTTACGCGATCAAGATTTGCGCCGCTGAGATCGCTGCCTGA
>JAYUCQ010000385.1:0-3645 GCA_043740265.1 Hyphomicrobium sp. | reverse complement strand
CACGAGATCGCTTCGGCAGGCGCGTTCACCACCGGCTCCTGCCGGTTAAAGCTCGTATTTAGAATGACCGGAATACCCGTGATCTTAGCGTACTCCTCGATGACGCCGTAATAGCGCGGGTTCGCCTTGCGATCGATGGTCTGAATGCGCCCGGTGCCGTCAACGTGAGCCGCCGCTGGAATAACACTCAGCTTATCGGCGCGTAATTTCGGGGCCATGGTCATAAATGGATCGGGGTGGTCGAAGTCGAAAAATTCGGAAACGCGTTCAACCAGGACGACAGGAGCAAACGGCCGGAAGGCTTCGCGATGCTTGATGCGGGCGTTGATCAGATCCTTCATGGCGTTCGATGTCGCACACGATAGAATTGAGCGATTGCCAAGCGCCCTCGGCCCGATTTCAGCCCGGCCCTGGAACCAGCCGACGATCTTCTGCTCGCTCAAATCCATGGCGACGCGCCGGAGCAGGTCAGCCTCGTTCATGCGTTCGTACTTGAGGCCGGCTGCATCAAGAGCCGATACGATGTCTTTTTCGCCAAAACCCTTGCCGTAAAATGCGTGCGTCAACTCGAAGTCGCGCTTATTTCCAAGCGTGTTGTGCCAATGATAGAGCGTGCTGCCAAAGCAGACACCCGTATCCGACGCGACCGGAGGAACCCACACGTTCTCAAAATCTGTTTCATTCAGAATGCGCGCGTTGGCGACGCAATTGAGTGCAACGCCGCCTGAAATCACAAGATTCTTAGATTTATGCAGGCGCTGCAATTGGCGCGTTATGTGGAGCAGCGCTTCTTCCGTCCAGTGTTGCAGGGCCCAGGCAATATTGTGGTGATGATCGGTCAGCGGCTCGCTGCGTTTGCGGCGCGGACCGAAGGCCGCATAAAACTTCGGGCTGAACGGTTCGATGAGTCCATGCGTGTCATACTTAATGTAACTTTTGTTGATGGCGATGCGGCCATCCGGCAAGATATGGATAATATCCTTGAACTTATCCTTGTAGGCTGGCCCGCCCAAAGCCGCGAGCGCCATAACCGTGCCCTCTTCGGCAAACTTGAAACCGAGGTGCTCGGTCACACATGTGTAAAGCATGCCGAGGGAATCGAACATTGGATCAGACCAATGCTTCTCGATCTTGTTGCCGCGACCGGTCCAAGCGCTGGTGGCACCGTCATCGCCATAGCCATCCGCTACAAGAATGGTCGCCTCATCAAATGGTGAAACAAAGAAAATCGCTGCGTGCGACTCGTGGTGGCCAACTTGCACCAGACGAGGTTGCCGCTTGAACCCAAAATGCCGGAAGAGTCCAAGCGGCAAATAAAGCGGCAGGTTCAAGAGGTCGGTCGTGTGCGTCGGGTGCGCATCAGGACGAATCAGATTGAGGCTCGCTGGCATTTTGCCAAACAAGGCGCCGAACATCGAGCGCCGCATGCGTTCTTTGTCCCAGGGCGTTGTCATAACGTCGATATCAGAGAGCTTCAGGTCACCATTTACACCGAACACCGTTTCCAAGGCGAGATGCGGAAACGTCATCGTGTGCTTGATGCGATTGAAGCGTTCTTCCTCAAGCAGAATGCGCGGCTGGCCGTCCGATAACACAGTCAAACCCGCATCATGGGAGGCAAAAACGAGACCCAGAATATTCACGGCTTATGCGCCCCCGAACACGTTCCCAAACACGAGATTGTTCCGATCCCGCGGAAAAATGCGGCCCTGATCGCTTGTGCCATAACTTCGAACTTCATGGTGCAACATCCTTCAGCACAGTGAAGAGAGCCAGCGATCCCGGTTGGCTCAACGAAAAAGGGTGCGAGTTGTATCGCACCCTTTGAGCAATGCCATTTGAGGCAGCGGGCACCCCACGCATCTCAATCCTTGGCGCGTTCAACGTAGGAGCCGTCGGCCGTCATGACGACAACGCGGGTGCCGGAGCCAATATGCGGCGGCACCATCACGCGCGCGCCGTTGGAGAGCTTCGCAGGCTTGAACGACGACGACGCAGTTTGTCCCTTGACCACGGGATCGGCCTCGACGATTTCGAAGGTCACGCGCTGCGGCAGTTCGACGGCGATCGGGTTGCCTTCAAACAGCGACACCATGCACGTCATGCCGTCGATCAGCCAGATGCCGCTATCGCCCAGCACGTCCTTGGGAATGGAAATCTGATCGAAGGATTGCGGCTGCATGAAATTGTAGCCCATGTCGTCTTCGTAGAGAAAATTGTAGTCCTTCTCTTCAAGATAGGCGCGCTCGACCTGATCGGTAGTGCGATAGCGCTCGGTCAGCTTGACGCCGTCCTGGATGCGGCGCAGCTCGAGGTGGGTAACCGGCGTGCCCTTGCCGGGGTGGATATTCTCGGCCGTCATCACGACAGCAAGCTTGCCGTTGATGTCGAGCACGTTGCCTTTGCGGACCGAGCTTGCAATAACCTTCACCACCGGACGTCTCCGTTCATCTGTTAACAGCCGGTGGGGCCGGACGCGGCCCAGAACTGGCTTGAAAAGCGGGAATTCTTGGGCGTTTCATACCTGCTTCGGGTCAAGAGTCCAAGGGCTCCATGCCCGCACACCCTTTTTCGCGAAAAACCCTGATGTCTGAGGCCTCAAACTGGTGGAACCCCGCCTCTCACGCCGACCGGCGCCCGATGCTGCTGGCGCGCGGGCGAATAAAAGCTGCGGTCCGGGCGTGGTTCGAGGGGCAAGGATTTGTCGAGGTTGAGACTGCGTGCCTGCAGGTGTCTCCCGGCAATGAGACGCATCTGCACGCCTTCAAGACCGAGCTGATCAGCACCGGTTTAGAGCGCCGGGAATTGTACCTCCACACCTCACCCGAATTTGCGATGAAGAAGCTCTTGGCGGCCGGCGAGGAAAAAATTTTCACCTTCGCACCAGTCTTCCGCAATCGTGAAAGCGGTGCGCTGCATTCGCCTGAATTCACGATGCTGGAATGGTATCGCACCGGCGCGCCGTACGAGACGTTGTGGGAGGATTGCGCGGCGATCCTGAAAATCGCAGCGGAGGCAACTGGGCACAAGGCTTGGGTCTATCGCGGCCGCACATGTGAACCTTTGAAAAAATACGATTGGCTGACGCTCAATCAGGCTTTCACTCAGTTCGCCGGAATATCGCTACATGAAACGTATGATGAGACTTCGGTTGATCGCGATGCACTTGCCGCGCGGGTTCGGGCGGCGGGAATTGAGTTTGGTGATACCGACACCTGGTCTGATATCTTCAGCCGCGTCCTGACAGAAAAAATTGAGCCCAGCCTCGGAAACTTTCAACCCGACGTTCTTTGCGAGTATCCTGTGCACGAGGCGGCGCTGGCCCGGCCGCATCCGGATGACGCCAACGTTGCGGAACGCTTTGAGCTCTATGCGTGCGGTGTTGAGCTGGCCAATGGTTTCGGTGAATTGAATGACGCAGCCGAACAGCGCCGACGCTTTGAAAAATGGATGGATGATAAATCCTGGATCTACGGTGAGCGCTATCCGATTGACGAGGATTTTCTCGAAGCCCTCGCCCATATGCCGCCGGCCTGCGGTTGCGCTTTGGGCTTCGATCGCCTGGTCATGCTGGCGACAGGCGCGGAACGCATAGATCAAGTGATCTGGACTCCACTCGGCGAAGGGAGCACATAGCAAAAATGA
>JAYUCQ010000384.1:0-3645 GCA_043740265.1 Hyphomicrobium sp. | reverse complement strand
GAGGATGGCGTCACAATCGAGACCGGCGCCATCATCGGGCCTGACGTTCAAATTGGACGCGGCACCCGAATTGCCGCAAATGCCGTGATCGGCGCGCGGTGCACGATTGGCCGCGAGAGTTACGTGGGTGCCGGTGCCACAGTCACCCACGCCCTAGTCGGCGACCGGGTGATTGTTCATGCCGGCGTACGCATCGGTCAGGACGGCTTCGGCTTCGCCATGGGCAAGACCGGGCATTTGAAAGTGCCGCAGATCGGCCGCGTCGTCATTCAAGATGACGTCGAGATTGGCGCCAATACAACAATCGACCGGGGTGCCCTCAAGGATACGATAATCGGCGAGGGATCAAAAATTGATAATCTCGTGCAGATCGGGCACAACGTCATCATGGGCCGGCATTGCGTGATCGTTGCAATGACGGGCATCTCGGGTTCAGCCGAACTTGGCGACTTCGTCGTCATGGGCGGTCAGTCGGGCAGCGTTGGCCACATCAAAATTGGCGACGGCGCGCAAATAGGCGGCAGTTCGCATGTGCTGCATGACGTGCCACCCGGCGGCCGCTATCTTGGAACGCCAGCCAAGCCCTGGAAGCAGCAAGCGCGTGAATATGCGTTGTTGAAGCGGATGGCGGAACGCAATAAAGGCGGCCGGAGCGGTGGCGAGGGCGGCGGCGAAGGTGAATAGAAAAGAGCCGGTGGCGCGTCGTCTGTTTGGGCATCGCCGCCAGGGTCGATAAGACCAGTTCTAGGTTGCGGGAGTTTGAGAGTTATGGACGATAAAAGCTTGGCAAAGCCGGCACTGCAAACCGCGGACATCGCGCGGGTGATGAAGCTGCTGCCGCATCGCTATCCGTTTTTGATGGTCGATCGCATGTACGACATGGATCGCGACGAGAGCTGCGTTGGGGTCAAGAACGTGACCATCAACGAGCCATTCTTTCAGGGTCACTTTCCGCAATTTCCTGTGATGCCGGGTGTGCTTATCATTGAAGGTCTGGCGCAGACCGCCGGCGCTCTTTGCGTCGCCAGTATCGATACGAGTTACCGGGCTGAACTCGTCTACTTCATGGGCATCGATAACGCCAAGTTCCGCAAGCCCGTGCTGCCCGGCGATACGCTTCACTATCACGTCCGCAAGATTCGCAATCGTGGCCGCGTGTGGCGCTTTTTCGGCGAAGCCAAAGTCAATGGCTTTACGGTTGCTGAAGCTGAAATCAGCGCCATGCTCGCCGATTCCGCTGACGCCAAAGCGTTTGCGAGCAAGCATGGCTAAGGCGTCAATACATAAGTCATCGATTATCGAAGACGGTGCCAAGATCGGCGACGGCGTAAAGATCGGTCCATTTTGCGTTGTCGGCAAAGATGTGACACTGGCGGACGGCGTTGAACTCGTCAGCCATGCCGTTGTTGCGGGTACGACAGCGATTGGTGCGCGGACGCGTATCTTCCCGTTTGCCTCGATTGGCCATCAGCCGCAGGATTTGAAATACAAAGGCGAACCGTGTTCGTTGACCGTCGGCGCTGATTGCATCATCCGCGAAGGCGTAACTATGAACCCGGGTACCGAGGGCGGCGGCTCTGTAACAACCGTTGGTGATGGCTGCGCCTTTCTGGCCAACAGTCATGTCGGGCACGACTGCATTGTCGGCAGTCACGTGATATTTTCCAATAACGTCATGCTGGCGGGGCATTGCAACGTCGGCGACTACGCCATCATCGGCGGTGGTGCCGCGGTCATCCAGTTTGCTCGCGTCGGCGCTCACGCCTTTCTCGGCGGCATGTCGGGATTGGAAAACGACCTCATTCCTTACGGCATGGCACTCGGCAACCGGGCGTATCTTTCCGGTCTCAATATCGTCGGTCTGCAGCGCCGCGGCTTTGCGCGCGCTGATATTCACGGACTAAGGCGCGCTTACCGGCTATTGTTTGCCGCCGAAGGAACGCTAATGGAGCGGGTCGATGACGTGGCGCAAGAATTTTCCGGCCAGCCTATTGTTGACGAAATCATCGCGTTCATACGCGCGGGCGGCAAGCGTTCGCTCTGCACGCCGAGTTCTGGCACAGACGCGTGAGGCGGGACGATGAGCGGCCCCAGTGGTGTTGGTAGTATCGCGACGAGCACCGTTGCGAGTACGTTTGCAAGTAGCAAAGCCTCAGGTGAGCCGCGCCGCGTTGGCATTGTGGCTGGCGGCGGCAACCTTCCCCTCGAGATTGCCCGCAGCGTTCAGGGTCGCGGCGGCTTCGTTCATGTCGTCATGATTGAAGGCCAAGCGCAAAGCACCCTGCGGTCGTTTCCGCACACCGACGCAAGCTGGGCCGAAATTGGGAAGACAGTCAAAGCTTTCAAGCGTGCCGGCGTAACCGATATCGTTCTCGTCGGACGTATGGTGCGGCCACGCATCAAAACCGCCAAGCCAGACTTTGGGTTCCTTCGCTCGCTGCCGTCGGTGTACCGGATTTTCCGGGCGGGCGGGGATGACGCCGTGCTTCGCGCCGTGATCTCGATGTTCGAGAGCCGGGGATTGAAGATCAGAGGCGTCGGTGAAATCGCGCCAGAACTGCTGGTCGGCGATGGGAACATGACAGACATCCGGCCATCCGGCAGCGACGAGATCGACATTGCCAAGGGCTTGGCGTTGATCGCAGCTCTTGGCCGTCATGATATTGGGCAGGCAACCGTCGTGACAGGTGGCGTCATCGAAGCTATTGAGGGCGCCGAAGGCACCGATCGCATGATTGCGCGGGTGGCGGAGCGCCGCCGGTCTGCTGCTGGTGATCCGGTTATTCACTCGCGCGGCGTGCTCGTAAAGCGGCCAAAGCCGGGTCAGGATTTACGCGTCGATTTGCCAGCCATTGGCCCAGATACAGTTCAAAAGGCTGCCGATGCGCGGCTGTCGGGAATCGCGGCAATGAGCGGCTATGTTCTGGCAGCCAGTCGCTTTGAGCTCATTCATGCGGCCGAGCGCGAGCGGATTTTCGTTGCCGGGGTGACGGACGACGCCGCCCCTGTTAGTGCCGTTTCAGCCGTTGGTGCTGCAGCACGCCGCATTGAGCCGCTGGTTTTTGGCGGCATCGATCCGGCGTCTGGCCTTGACGGCGACATGCAGCGCGGTATGCGCATCATGGGAACGTTGACGCAATTTGGAACCGGCTCTGCGCTGGTCATCCGGCACGGGCGCGTCCTATCGATCGGCACCAACGAGCCGCCGCGTGAGGTGATCGCGCAGGCAGAAGCGTTCACGAAGGCCTCTAAAAAGCGATCGGGCGTAGCCGTCATCGGGCCGCGCGAGGCCCTCGACGAGCCAATGTTGGAAGCCGCAGCAGCGTGCGGGTTAGCGGGCGTCATTGTGATGTTCGGCCATGAAGACCGGCCGCAGCATAAGGGAGCCGTCGCCGCCAAAGCCGACGCGCTCGGGATCTTCATTGCCGGCGCTGCAATTTCCGATACAGGGTCGGCATGACGGACGCCGCCGCGCTCAGCGGAGCTGCGATGCCTCAAGACCTGAAAATCATCTATCTCATTGCTGGCGAACATTCTGGAGACGCGCTCGGCGCAAAGCTCATGGATGCATTGCAAGCCGCACGTCCGGGCGCGTTTCGCTTTGCAGGCGTCGGCGGCGCTGAAATGCAGAGTCACGGGCTGAAA
>JAYUCQ010000383.1:0-8870 GCA_043740265.1 Hyphomicrobium sp. | reverse complement strand
GCTTGACGGCCGGGCGGGCACGCGCGACGGCACGATCGACGAAATCGATCGAGCGTTCTGCAACATAGCCTCGCTGACGGTCGAGCGTGACCAGATGGAAGCTATCTTCCAGCACGCACACTTCAACCATTCCGGCCAGCTTGCGCTGCAGGATCATCGTGTTTTTGATGTCACTTTGGTCGTCCTGCCGGGGATGGAAGATCATCGTGTGATGCGGAATTCTGGTCAGCATGGGCATGACGTTGCGTACCAGGCGGAAGAACTCATAAACCGTGCCGCCGCTGCGCGCCGTAATGTCGGCTGGCAATGCGCCGTCGCCTTTCATGGCTTCAAGCGCGAAGTTGCGAACGCGCTCATCTTTGATGCCGTGCGGTGCCGGTGTGCGGAAATTGAAAAGACGCGCTGTCCACTTGTCACTGACAAGATGGAAAAGCTTGATCGAGCGCGGGATAGCCCAGCCGTTGACGGCGAGCGTTGGCGCGAACAGCAAGAGCGCTGACGTTTCAGCACCACGAAATGCCGCAAGGCGCAGCGCCAGAACCGCACCAGCGGACGCGCCGCCGACAATGATTGTGTCGCAGGTTTTCTTGAGATCATCGAACGCAGCTTCGACGGCCGTGTACCAGTCGCGCCATGTCGACATGCCCGATACGTCGGTGCCAAAAGTCAGCCCGGGAACGATTGGGCAGTAGACCGTATGACCCTGGCGAGCGAGAGACTGAGCAACGAACTTCAGTTCGAGCGGGGAGCCACCCAATGAGTGGACCAAGAGGACGCCAGTTGAACCGCCGGGGATGAACAAGCTGCCACGGGGCGCTTGAAATTTATTGAACGATTTCATGCAGTTAATGTAACTCTCTCTTACTTCACGCAAACACACTTACGACGCCACGGTTAAGAATGCTAACGCAACTTTGTCGCGCTGCCGCAGAATCGCAAGTGAGAACGCCGCAATGAACTTAAGACGCCCAGGGTATATGTAGTACGAAGCTGCTGTAATTGCCAATACTTTCGCCTTTGAGAAAGCCGTTACGGAGGCCCAAACACATTATAATGCAGTGCAATAATTTTTGGTAATGCTCCCGAAATCAGTGCGTTACGAATGCTGCACTGCAGTTGCCGCCCCAATTTGGCGGCCGGGTGCCGCACCGGACGTTGGTTGGCTCTTCAGGCACCCGCAATGCTGCCATCGCATCACCACCGGAGGTCCCACCCCATAACGGCGCGAGCACGAAACAGTTGCATGTCAACAATCCCAGTACCGTCGCTGTTAACGCGCATTTCCGTGGTTGTAACTTGTGGCTATAACGTTGGCGAAGAGTTAACGCCGTGGCCCGGGGATTGCCTCCACCCGGCTAACCCGCCCGATTTGGCTCGCAGGCAAGGAACACCGGTCCTTGGATCGCACTCTCCGTACTTTGGTTTCGGGATTAACCGCGTTTTCGATTGTCGCGGCATCTGTTCTACCGTCTTTCGCGGCCGCTGAACTTTGGCGCGCCGATTATGAAAGCTGCCAAGCCCGCGATGAGGCTGGATTGCAGGAAGCTTTGGCAGCGATATCCTCTGATGCGTTGAAAGCCGGTGTCAAAAACATCGATTACAAGGCGCTCGTCGCCGAGCAATGGCGGCGGAGCGGCCTTGACGAGGTTATCGACAAACGGGTCGATTTCGCCGTCGACGAAGTCAAGAAGGAGACGAGCTGGACCGAACGGCTGCAGTCCCTCGCAAACGCCGACGCCTCGCAGAAATTGGCAACCTCGGTCGCAGAACGCGTTTACCGGTCGGATGCCGTCAAAGTCTCGATGGAGGACCTGGCGACGGGCGTTGCCAAAGAGGTTGGCAAGACCATCGAATTTGCATCGACCGATGCGTCCGAGCCCATACTCAACTGTTTGAAGGCATTCGTTGGGCCGCGCTACGGCACCGCCGTCGCTCAAGCCGTGGCAGGTGACGCCGGCCGCGACCTCACAATCGATCCCGCCAAGGGGGCAGGTGACGTTTCTACGGGCGCCGTTCTCAAGCAATCCGGAGGCGGCATTGCAGGCGCCACAATCTTGATTGTGCGCCGCCAGCTCGCCAATATCGCGACCCGCGTCGGTCAGCGCATCGTCGGCAGCGTTCTCTCACGTCTCGTGTCCGTGGCCGCAGGTGGCGTTGGCTTGGTGCTGATCGCCAAGGATATCTGGGAATTCCGCAACGGCGTTCTGCCGATTATCGCGACCGAAATGAAAGCCAAAGCCACCAAGGACAAGGTGCAAGAAGAGATCGCATCGACTATTTCAGAGCAGATCAGCGAGCACATCAAGGAAATTGGCACGGCGTCAGCTGAACACGTCGTCGAAATTTGGCAGACATTCAAGCGCGCCCACGCTTTGGTGCTGAAACTTGCCGAAGGCGACGACGCTTTCCGCAAATTCCTCGATGATGTCAAACCGGCAGCCTTGCCGCGGCTTGACGAAGTCGTCTCGCTGCTCGTCGCGGGCGAAGGCGAAGGCAGCGTACTCAAACGGCTGGGCGACGGCTCGCTCAACGACGCTGTCCACGCCATGCCGGACAAGGGCATGGACATCGCCCGCGACACGAAGTCGGTCGCCAAGGGTCTCGCCTGGTCGTTGCTGGCCGGCGACAAGCTTGCCAAAGTTGTTGACCTCGATATCTATCGCCGCGCCGACCCTGCCGAGTTAACGCGGGCGCAGCTGGACCGCATTCTGGAACTCGACGACAGAACAGCGATCACACGCATCGCCAGCGTGCCCCACGACGCCCGTGACGCCCTGCTCACGCTCGGCACGACAGATCTGAAGGCACTTGCGCGAAGCCTCTCAGAAGCCGAATTGGTGACATTGGCAAGCTATCTGAACGGTCTTCAGCCGGCGTCCCGCGATCACGTTCTGCGCGCTGTCGCCGCCAACCCGCGATTGATGCAAATTTTGGCACCTGCGCGCGTCCGCGATGCCATTATGGCGAGTACCGACCAGCAAGCTGCCGTCGACATGATGCTTAGGACCACCTCTGGATTTTCGCCCGGCGTCATCGCTGGAGATGCGGTTATGGCCTGGGAGGGCAAAATAAACCCGTGGCTGATCGGCGAAAAACACCCGGTGGCCCTAGGGCTGACGGCCGCGGCGGGCTTTATTTTGCTGCTCTGGCTACGCCGCTTATTTCGCCGCCGGCCGCCGCAATCTCCGGCCGAGGCGTCGTAATCCCGGCCCTCTCTGACGACCGCAGCGCAACACTCAATCCCGAATGTCCACACCTGATCGTGGCCGCTCTTGCCTCATAGCCGCGGCGGACTGCTATAAGTCCGAGTCGAAACAGGATGCTGAACATGGAGCCTGAGAGATGCGCGCACCATTCATGAGCAAGAGCGAACAGGGAGTACGTACCGTGGGACTTAAGGCGCCAAGCATTATAACATTCATGCTTTCTGTCATTCTCGCCGTCATCGTTTTGATGTCGACGTTTTTCGGTGCCGAAATTCCTGGCCTAAAGGGCAACGAGTTGTGGGCGCTGCTCACGTCGTACGCGATTTTGATGCTCGGCTGTATGGTGCCCGGCCTCTAAAGCGGACAGGTCAAGAAGACCATTGCTTATCAATCATCCGATGACGCATCATATCGAAAATTTCATGCTGCATCGCACATGTGCGATGGTGTCGCGCGGCAGACAGTGATCTGGAATTTCTAATCATAGTTTCTTCTAATGGGGAGATGAATGATCGAACCACTCCCGTCTACGCGCGCCGCCTCCGTCTCTCGACCGGAGCGATCTTCGCGGCTCTGTTGTTGACCGGCGCTGCGGTGCTCGCCGTGTTCGAGGCGCTCGGCCCATCGTCCGTCGTCTTTGGACCACAAGATGCCGTTCCTGTCGAAGCACCTGTGCTTCCCGCACACGCATCTGAAATGCCTTCAGACCGGCAGCAAGCGTCCACTGAAGATTCGCGCCTAGAGCCCGTCCGCCGCTAAGCGCGGCACAAGCGGCATCGCCTTCACCAATCCTTTGACGGAATTTCCTAAATACACGGCGCTAGCGCGATTGAGATCGTCGAGGGTCAGCACGGCTTCGATAACGCGCCCCTGATCAAGCAGGTTTTGGCGCAAAACGCCCGGCAGCACGCCGGCAGCCAGCGGCGGGGTCAGCAGGTGACCATCGCGTTCGATGAAAATCGATGTCCGGCTGCCTTCAGCCAGCTCACCGCGCTCGTTCAGATAAATGACTTCATCGCTGCCGAGCGTCTCGGAGAAATGCGCCCATTCACGGTCGTACAAGTCGCGCCGGGTGGTTTTGTGATAGAGGAATAAATCGCCGCTGTAGAGCCGGGTATCGGAAACCACATAGCGCATGACTGCGCCGGCCGCGGGCGCTGGCAAAACTGTCGATGTTATGGTGATCTTGCCGTCCTCATCCAGCAGCAGCCGCACGCGCAAGCGCTCTTGCGCCTTGCCGGTAATGGCGCTCTTCAGTTCGGCCCGGATTTTCCCTTCATCGAACACGAAAGCAAAATAGTTGGCGGAATTCGCCAGCCGTTTCAAATGACCGTCCAGCAACCAGAAGCCGTTGGCACCATCGTAAAGCAATGTTTCAATCAGCTCGAAACGGCGAACTGGATCGGTCAGGAATTTCATTTTAAGCAGACACTCGGCGTATTCTTTATGGCCATCGGAATCGGCAACCACGCCTGAGCCAATCCCCATCTGGCCCGCGCCCGTCCGGTCAATGACGGCGGTGCGGATGGCGACATTGAACAGCGAATCCCCGTCCGGCGCGAAATACCCGATCGCCCCGCAGTAGACGCCGCGCGGATCGGTTTCCAAGGCGCGGATCAATTCCATAGCGCGGATTTTCGGCGCGCCCGTCACCGAGCCCGGCGGGAAAATCGCCCGCAGCAGATCGTCGAGACTGACATCCCCCTTCAGCACGGCGCGCACACCAGACGTCATCTGATGCAGCGTCTTGAAGGTCTCGACGGTAAACAAATCCGTGACTCTGACCGAGCCGAGATCTGCGATGCGGCCCAGATCATTGCGCATCAAATCGACGATCATCAGGTTTTCAGCGCGGCTTTTGATGTCGGAGGCGAGTGTGCGCCGCACCTCATCATCGCCCGCCAGCGTGCCGGCCCGGGGCGCTGTACCTTTCATCGGCCGGGTCGCGATAACGCTGCCTTCCTGCTCGATAAAGAGCTCCGGCGACGACGACAAGATCGTGGCGTCGCCGGTATCCACAAGTCCGCCGTAGGCGACGCGCTGTTTCAGGCGCAGATCGCGGTACAGCGCCAGTGGCGAACCTTGCAGATTAAACTTGGCCTTGAAGGTCAGGTTCAGCTGATAAATGTCGCCAGCAATGATCTTGTTTTTTACTTCATCGAAGCGCTCGAGGTAGGACGTCGCGTCCCAGGTGTGCGCCAGCGCGCCAAGCGTCGGATTGCCGATCGCTTCCGCCGTCAGCCAGTTCTGCACCTCAGCGCCGGTCATTTTGCGCGGTGCGTTGTAGAGACCAAACCACAGCAGCGGCACGGATCGCTTTGGCGGCAACAAGTCCGCAAGCTTGGGTTCGAGAACGTATCCCAATTCATACGAGAAAAAACCGGCCGCGTGCTGACCCGACGCAATGGCGTCTTTCAGCGCCGTCAGGGCTGCTGCAACATCTTGCGGATGATCGGCACGGATAATGCGGCCCGGGTGCTCAAACAACAACGAAACAGCCGCCAAGCTGGTAGAGTTATCGAGCAGCACAAAGCCTTCGGCCAGCGACGGCGTTTTGTCTGATGAGCGTTTGCTGACCGGAGGAGCGGGACTATGGCCCGCATCGGTTGAAGGCGCGCGACCGTGTGTGTGAGATGTCATGTCCGCTTCTAACGCGACTTTGGTGGGATTGCCACGCGGCGGCGTTGAAAAAAGTTTTTCAAAGCCGCTGCAAGCGATGCCGGATAACGCTGCACTGGGAGCCCTCAACCCTCGTCTCGCGGGCCATTCGCATATCTCACCTGAGGCAGAATAGCCGGTTGGCGATAATCCCCGGCGATGAGCCTTCCCAACGGCAATTTATGTGCTATAGCACGCTCATCGGAGCCGCTCGGGAACGGGCGGTTTTTTCATCGCGGCACATCACATGTGCGTCGCGCAGCCGATCCGGCGCAAAAGGTACACAGGTTAAGTAAACCGGTACTGGCGCATTGGTGACGCGGGGTGGAGCAGCCCGGTAGCTCGTCAGGCTCATAACCTGAAGGTCGTAGGTTCAAATCCTGCCCCCGCAACCAAACTTTCCTATTCCGCGCCACCACCACTACCTTGCGATGGCTACTTCCGCGCCATCGCGTAGTCGCGCAGCACGTTGGCTTCCAGCTGCACTTCATCGAGGCGATACTTCAAGACGTCGCCAATGCTGATCACGCCCGCCAGTGCGCCATCGACCACGACCGGCAAATGCCGGATACGCCGCTGCGTCATGACCTGGGCAACCGCTGCGACGCTATCATCGGGCGAACACGTGATGACCGATTTGGTCATCAAGGCGGAAACCGGCATCGACGGTAGATCGGCGCCAAACTCGGCAACACCACGCGACAGATCACGCTCGGAAATAATGCCCTGCACCGCGCCTTTTGCGTCCTTCACCACCATTGCGCCAACGGCTTCAATGCGCAGCCCTTGAGCCAAGGCCCGCATGCTGGCCGTCGCGTCGATGGTTTTGACGGCAGACCCTTTGGTCTTCAAAATGTCCGAGACGCGCATACCTTCACCCCCAATAAATTGGTCACCGTCATGCCCGCAGCAGGCGTGAAACCGTTGCAGCGCCGCCAGCAAGTCGGCGCGGTCAGCTGTGTTGCGCGGATCCAAACGCTTGATTCCGGCCCAAGTCAGAATGCCGGATAGATCTTCGAAGACACCGGCACTGTCGCCGGCATTCGGGCTCTCAAGACACCGCGCGACGCGCGTCACCAAAACCGGAAAGCCAGCGGCCTTGGCAGCAGCCGCGGCCGACAACGAGGCTTCGATGACCAGGCAGCGGGCCGGATCAATGGCAACATCCGCCGCAACTTGACGATAGAGATCGCACGCGGCGACCGCACACTCACTGTCACTTAGCACCGTTATTGTTTCAAAGGCTCCCGCGCCAAGCGACCCGAGGCCCTGCGTCACCAAGCGATCAACTTCGGCGCGGCGCATTGTTGAGACGAGTGCAAGCCGCACACCTTCGCGCCGGGCCGCCACGATCAGATCGCGCATACCCGGCCGCGGCACCAGCGCACCAGCATCCAGCAGTTCGCAAAAGACCTTTCCGGCCCGGCGATGCATCGCGGCAATCAAAGCATCGACATCGGGTGCTTCGGGACGGCGCTTCAAATGCTGGCGTACAAAGGCACCCATGCGCTGCTGCAGCGAGCCCAAACCGCGCGATTTAACGAACTCGGTCTTGCTAGCATCCCAGCTGAAACCAGCCTCACTGAACGCCGCAACAAAGGCTTGCCGGCGCAGTTCCTCTGTCTCGGCGAAGGCACCGTCGGCGCGAATGATAATGACTTCCAGCGTCATCGCCGTTGAGTCCAATTGCCGTTGGTAAATAAATCAATTCTGCCGCGACCCTACCGCCCGGACCGCAGCCCAACAACGCGACCTAAGGTCTGGACGAAGCCGGCGATCTGACGGAAGAAGCGCAGAACCGCGCCTGCCCAGAAAGCCACAAAATGCAACCCCCAAAGCCCAGTGACTGCCATTGACCTGCCGCAAGCGTCATGCACTACAAGGACTGTGCGGCGCAGCATCTCTCAGCGCCGCAGCCGGCCGAGGGGAAGCGCGCTTCAAAAATGACTTGTAATGATGTCTAGCGAACCCGTTTCTTTAGAGCGACCGCCCGTGGTTTTGCGTGTGCTTGACCAGCCTGCGCCAGCAACTGCTGCGTCGTCCATTGCCGCACCTGCCGCGATACCGGCGCAATTGTCGGCGACGGCCGTCTGGACGCTGACAGCTCTGATCGCCGCAGGTCTCGCCTACTACCATTGGCGCTACGAAGGCTGGCGCGAGACCATCATGTTCGCCAGCGCCATCACGGCAGGTCTTGTGGCGGCATTAACGCTGCTGACGCGGCGCATCCTGTTCGCGATTGCCATCATCGCCGCCATCGTCGTCATGATCGCGGTCGCGTCCGACGTCAAACGCCACTACATTGAAATGGTGCTGCACGCCTACGACGTCGTCTTCTATCTGACGTCAATCGCGACGCTGAAATATCTCTGGGTCGATCACAAACATGAGCTGCTGGCGATTGTTGGATCGTTCGCGGCCACCGGCATTCTCGGCACCGTCCTCTATCGTTGCGATAGTTCTCGCATACCCCGCACACTCAGCACGGTCGCCCTCATACTCTGCGCCGCAACCGCAACCTGGGCCAGCTACGCCAAGGGCGAGCGGCGCAATACGCTGTTCTATTGGGACAACCTCTATCTCTCGTCGTTCTACGCCTCGTGGTCCGAAACGCTGGAGACGCTGTGGCGCGGACAGTTGCTTGACGCCAACCGCACGCAGCCAAAGCCGTTGTTCAAAGTACCGGCCTCCTGCACCACAGGCGAGCCACCGCCGCATATCATCTTGATCCATCAGGAAAGCGTGGTGCCGCCGTCGCACTTTCCAACGCTAAAGTACGACACGTCTCTCGACCCGTTTTTTAGATCGTTCGACGGCCAATTGCACAAGCTGCGCGTTGAGACTTACGGCGGCGCTTCGTGGCTGACGGAATTTTCCGTGCTGGCCGGTGTCTCGACCTACTCGTTCGGCGGCATGCGTACGTTTGTGCAATCGCTGATGCAGGGTAAAATTCACGATACCTTGCCGCAGACTCTTGCTCGCTGCGGCTATCGCAATTCGGTGTTC
>JAYUCQ010000382.1:0-3654 GCA_043740265.1 Hyphomicrobium sp. | reverse complement strand
ACGATAATATACCGCTGTAATCTGGGCGCGGGCGACACTCCTTCGTCGCGCCGGCCGCCCGCGCCGGAGCATTGAGCCCTCCGCGGGGGCGGCAGAGGCGCAGGTGCGCGACCTCGGCACAGTGGTCACAAGAAGCCCATCACAGCGGAATATTATCGTGCTTCTTCCAAGGATTGCTCTGCTCCTTGGTCCTTAGCATCCGCAGCGCCCGGCAGAGCCGCTTCCTGGTCGTATGCGGCTTGATGACCTCGTCGATATAGCCGCGCTCGGCGGCCACGAACGGGTTGGCAAAGCGCTTCTGGTATTCATCGATCCGGGCTTTGATTTTTTCCGGATCGGCCAGATCGGCGCGATACAGAATTTCGGCTGCACCTTTGGCGCCCATGACGGCGATTTCAGCCGTCGGCCAAGCGTAGTTGACGTCGCCGCCGATATGCTTGGAGCTCATCACGTCATAAGCGCCGCCGTAGGCTTTACGCGTGATCAGCGTGACTTTGGGAACGGTTGCCTCGGCGAAGGCAAAGAGCAGCTTGGCGCCGTGCTTGATGAGGCCGCCGTATTCCTGTGCCGTGCCCGGCAAGAAGCCCGGCACATCCACGATCGTGACAATCGGAATTTCGAAGCAATCGCAGAAGCGGACAAAGCGCGCGGCCTTGCGCGACGCGTCGCTGTCGAGAACGCCGGCAAGCATCAACGGCTGGTTGGCGACGATGCCGACGGTACGGCCTTCCATACGGGCGAAGCCGGTGATGATATTCCGGGCATAGGCTTCCTGGATTTCGAAAAAGTCAGCCTCGTCCACGATCTTCAGGATCAGCTCCTTCATGTCGTAGGGCTTGTTCGGGTTATCGGGGATCAGCGTATCCAGCGAGGTATCGAGACGGTCGGCGCTGTCGGCCGTTTCAATCGCGGGAACGCCGCTCTCGTTGCATGAGGGTAGGAAGTCCATCAGGCGGCGCATTTGGAGAAGGGCTTCGACATCGTTCTCGTAGGCCTTGTCGGCGATCGAAGATTTGGTTGTATGAACCTTGGCGCCGCCCAGTTCTTCAGCCGTCACGTTTTCGTTGGTGACGGTTTTGACCACGTCGGGCCCGGTGACGAACATGTAGCTCGTGTCTTTGACCATGAAGATGAAATCGGTCATGGCGGGGGAATACACGTCGCCGCCGGCGCACGGCCCCATGATGACGGAAATCTGCGGCACCACGCCCGACGACAGCACGTTGCGGGCGAAGACCTCGCCATAGCCGCCGAGCGCATCGACGCCTTCTTGAATGCGGGCGCCACCGGCGTCGAACAAGCCGATGATCGGCGCGCGGTTGCGCAATGCGAGATCCTGGATTTTGGTAATCTTGCGGGCGTGGCTTTGGCTCAGCGATCCGCCCATGACGGTGAAGTCCTTGGCGAAGACGTAAACCACGCGGCCGTTGATCGTGCCCCAGCCGGTGACGACGCCGTCGCCGGGCACCCTTGTCTTCTCCATGCCGAACTCGACGCAGCGGTGCTCGACAAACATGTCGAATTCCTCAAACGAGTTCTCGTCCATGAGGAGTTCAATGCGTTCGCGCGCCGAAAGCTTGCCTTTGCCGTGCTGGCTGTCGATGCGGACCTGGCCACCGCCGAGGCGGGCGTTGTCACGGCGCTTTTCAAGCTCGTCGATGATGTCTTTCATGGCGGGAGAAACCTGGGCTTTAAGTGGGAAGGGAAAACGGTCTGATAGCACGCGGGGAGTGAAGTGCAAGGGCGGCCCCCTCGCGCCGCTGCCCGGCTGTTAACCGCCTGACCCGGGCTGCTATTTTCCCGGCAGGCTGGATTAAACCGCGGCCCCGGCTTGGACGCGGGCTTTTGGGAGAAATGCGAACAATTTGATGCGACGGGTTAAATGGCTGTTCACGGGCTGCGGCAATACTGAGGGCTTGGGTTTAAGCGGAACAAAGCCGGAGTTGGCGCGTGGTTTTCAATACCAAACTTGGAACGGCCGGCATTGATAGCCTCATCGGCAGTGCCATCGACGACCTCATCTTTGCCTTCGCCGGAAATGATGCGGTCCATGGCGGCCTCGGCAACGATTATCTCTACGGCGGCGACGGCAAGGATGCCCTGTACGGCGACGCCGGCAACGATCGCGTCGATGGTGAAATTGGCGACGACATCCTCTACGGCGGCGATGGCAACGATGTGATCTTCGCCGGTGTCGGCAACGACAAACTCTACGGTGACGCGGGCGATGACCAGTTTTCGGCCAATGCCGGTAACGACCTCGTCTACGGCGGCGCAGGCAATGATCAGCTCAAAGGCAATGAAGACGCCGACACGCTTTATGGCGGCATTGGCAACGACATCCTCTACGGCGGCACGGGCAACGACATTTTGATGGGAGACGCTGGCCGCGATACGCTGATCGGCGGAATTGGCAACGACAAACTTGTTTTGCAGTTCAACCAGGGTGCCGACATCGTACAGAGTTTTGAAAACCACGGCGTTGACCGCCTTGAGGTTTCAGCCAAGGCGTTTCACCTGACAAGCTTGGCAGGGGCCGCGGTGAAAGCCACGGAGTTTCGGGTCTCAACAGACCACGTGGCGACGACGGCGGCGCAACGCATCATCTACGAGAGTGACACGCATCAGGTTTGGGCTGATCTCGACGGCAACGGCAAAGTCTTCGCGCCGGTGCTGATTGCCGATACGCTCTATGCGCCGGCGGGCGGTTTCGTTGCGGCTGATTTTCTAATTATCGCGTGAGCTAGGGCGAGGTCCTGAGCAGGACCAGCGTCAGCGCACCGATCGCAGCCGCAGCAGCGATCATACCGATGAGAAACTTGCGTTTGGCGATGGCGGCGTCAGCAGGTGTCATCGCCGCAAGTTGCTGGCGGAAAACGCGAACCGTTACGTATATGCAAAGTATGGCTGCTGCGGCTTTGAAAAGATCAAGCCACATCGCGGCGGCCGCCTGGCTCAACAGCGGTCGCTGCCGCTAGGCGTGGGCCGAGAATAGAGGCGGGCACCTCGAGCGCGCCAGCGCCCGCAATGGGTTCAACGACGATTGTGTAGCCGCGCTCGCTGGCCCAAGGTAGCGTTGACGCGCCGAAATCCGCAAACGGGTCGGTGATGATCTTGCGCGCGCCCGCCTTTTTCATGAAGCGTTCGGCTTCGGGCCGGTTGGCAAAAACGTGCAGCATCTGCTGATCGACACCGCGGCGCGCCATTCTTTGCAGCAACGGTCCATCATCTCCGGCGACCAGATAGACCTCTCCCCTGCCCGCGGCGGCTTTGAGGAAACCCGTCAGCGCTTCCGTCTTCAAGCGGAGTTGCAGATCCGCCGGATCGGTCTCAGCTTCAATCGGGTCGGCCACCCAGTCAACGCCAGCGAGCCCTTTGGCAGCCCTGAGACCCGGAAGAATATCGGCGGCAAACGTGGTGAGCGAAATATCCTGCAAGCGCGGGTCGCCGGCCAGCGCTTCAGCCCAGCGCTTGGCCTCGATCGGGCTTGACCAGAATAGCTGCACCGTGCGGCCTGGATATTTCTGTGACGGAACGGATGCCGTTTCCTCATCCGCCAGCGTCAGCACGCGGCCTTCCTTGACGGCGCGGCGCACAAAGCGGTCACGTTGTCCAAGTTCCGGGATGCGCGGTGCGTGGAGCATGTGCCGGGTT
>JAYUCQ010000381.1:0-3656 GCA_043740265.1 Hyphomicrobium sp. | reverse complement strand
TTTCAAGCGTTTGGCACTGTTCGAAGGCGGCTTCGATTTCGGCGATCTCGCCTGGATCAAGCTTCAGCGCATCTTTCGCCGTCAAAAGTCCGGCTTCAATGGCGTCGGCGAAGTGGCCATAGACGGTTGAGACTTCGATACCGCGGTCGGCTGCAATCGCCTCCGCGTCCAGCCCGCGGAGATGTGCCGCCAGCGTTTGATTGACCGTCGCCGAGAGGCGGTTCGTCAGCAGCGGATGCTGCTTGAACTGCGATATCACCTCCAGAAACGCTTTGCCGTAGCGCGCGATCTTGCTGTTGCCGAGACCGGTGATGTCGTGCAGCGCTGCCTCAGACTTCGGCCGCTTTTCCGCGAGTTCAATCAGCGTGCGGTCCTGCGCGATAACGTAGGGCGGGAGTTTTGCCGCCGCCGCCAGTTTGAGACGCAGCGCCTTCAGAGCCTGGAACAGCGTTTCGTTTTCATCGCCAACTTTGTGCGTGGGCTTGGCATCGCTTTTTGTCTTCTTCTTCGGCACTACGCGGGCGACGCGCATGAGAAACTTATCTTCGCCACGCAGCAGCGGCCGCGCGCGGTCCGTTAGCGACAGTGTGCCGTGGCCATCCTCATCGCCGGTTAAATATCCGCTGGCGACGAGTTGGCGGAAAAGACCCTTCCACACCGTCGCGGAAACGTCTTTACCGATGCCGAAAACAGACAAGCGATCGTGGCTGTTGCGGATGGCACGCTCGTCGGCTTTGCCCATCAGCACGTCGGTGACGTAGGTCACGCCGAAGCGTTGCCCGGTGCGATAGACGGCCGACAGCGCCTTTTGCGCCAGCACGCTGCCGTCCTCGGTCAAAGGCGGGTTCAAGCAGTTGTCGCAGTTCCCGCAGGGCTCAGTTACGCGCTCACCAAAATAGGCCAGCAACGCCTGACGCCGGCAGCCGGGCATCTCGGCCAAGCCAATCAGCGCGTCCAGCTTTTGGCGCTGCACCTGCTTGAAGGTGTCCGACCCTTCCGATTGCGCGATCCATTGGCGCTGCTGCACCACGTCTTGCAGGCCATAGGCCATCCAGGCGTTGGCTGGCTCGCCATCGCGCCCGGCACGGCCCGTCTCCTGATAGTAGGCTTCAATCGTTTTCGGCAGATTGAGGTGAGCGACAAAGCGCACGTCCGGTTTGTCGATGCCCATGCCGAAGGCAACCGTGGCGACGATGATCATTCCGTCATCGCTCAGAAACTTGGTCTGGACTCCGGTGCGGACATGCGCCTCCAGGCCGGCATGATAGGCGAGCGCCTTGCGGCCCTTGGCGGCGAGCCACGCAGCCGTCTCTTCGACCGATTTGCGCGACAGGCAATAGACGATGCCGGCCTCGCCCGGATGCTCGGTCTCGAGAAACTGCCACAGCTTTTCGCGCCCGCTCATCGAGCCCATTTCCGAAATCGTGTAGCGGATGTTGGGCCGGTCGAAGGAGGCGACGAAGCAGTCGGCATCTTCGAGCGAAAGTTCTGTGACGATCTCTTGCCGCGTCCGCTCATCCGCCGTTGCCGTCAGCGCAATGCGTGGCACGCCGGGAAAACGCTCGGCCAGAATTTTGAGGTTGCGGTATTCGGGCCGGAAATCATGACCCCACTGCGACACGCAATGGGCTTCATCAATCGCGAACAGCGCCACGTGATGCCGCGCTATCAAAGACAGCGTGCGCTCCTGCACGAGGCGTTCCGGCGCGACATACAGAATGTCGAGAGCCCCCGCCGCGAATTGCCGCTCGACGGAATCCTGTGCCGCCCGGTCCAGCGTCGAATTCAAGAACGCCGCCTTGACGCCGACGTCGAGCAGCGCGTCGACCTGATCCTGCATCAAGGCAATCAGCGGCGAGACGACAATGCCGGTACCGGCTCGCACCAGGGCTGGGATCTGGTAGCACAGCGACTTGCCGCCGCCCGTCGGCATAAGCGCCAGGCAGTCGCGGCCGCTCAGCAGAGCCTCGATGATCTTCGGTTGGTGGGAGCGGAAGCTTTTGTAGCCGAATACGTCTTCTAGCTTGGCGTGTGCCTGAGCCATCAGTTGTGCGGTATCGGCGGGCTGCGGCAGGGCGAGGGTCGCGGCGCGAGCCGGCATCGGCGGCATTCCTGATCTTTAACGAATGAGATCAGCAACCTTAACGTGATTCTGATCCGGGCCGTGGTGCCTACCTGCCAGCGCCCACAGGTTATTGCCCCGCCATGGTCTTGATCCAACCAGGAAATTCTCTTGTTCCCCAACGTTGCTGGCATGTTCAGAGACAGTTCATCAGTGAGATTGTAGGGTCGGCCTTATCCTGGAGAAACGTCCCCCCGTGCTCCAGATCATGCGGCTCCCGGCCAGACATCCCCCCGTCTGGCCGGGGCCGGCATTGAAATCATAAAACGAAATTAGACCGCGACGTTGCCTGTGACCGTCAAGCGGCCAAGGCTCGCCGGTTCGCGCGCGAGGTCAGGACCCGTCGTCACGCCGAGCGTCATTCTGCGAATGGCCCCGTCTTGCGTTTTTGAAATCAAGTTGTTGGCAATCAGGCACGCGCCCGCTTCCGGCGCCGACGTGATCGAGATGCCGACCTTGGCGCCGCGAATGACATTGCCGGTCGCTGCCACGTCGCGCATGTACGGCCCCCAACCGATTTGAATGCCGACGGTCGGCGCGCCTTCGATGGTGTTGCCTGAGACAACAGCGTCGGCTTCAATGCCGATGCCTTCGCCGCGCTTATCTTCCGACTCGTGTTCACGGCGGAACAGGTTGCGGATCAGATTGCCTTGGATGACGGCGAGGCGTCCACCCTCGTTGAAGTTGGTCACCGAAATGCCGGTGGCTGCAACGTCAACGATGTTATTGGCGATGACCGCACCCTCGAAGCCGAATTCGGAGTAGATCGCCACTTCGCCAAGCCGTTCGCAGCTGTTGGCGATGATCTGAATGTTGGATGCCGCGTTGCCGCGAATAGCTGTAAACGCGCAGTCAGAAACGCGATTGTTGCATACAGCGACGCTACCGGCGCGAAAAACATTGATGCCGTTGCCATATTCTCCCGTACCGCCAGCGGCATTGCGGATTTTGGAAACGCGATTGCTGGTGACGGTCGAACCGTCTTCGCTCGTCTCAGTGCGCCAGACGAGAATGCCATTGTTGCCGCAGTTCGAGATTGTGTTGCCGTGAATATCGAGGCCTGTCGCGTCAAGGCTCTTGAGACCGAAATCCAAAACGTCACTAATCGTGATGTTGCTGACGCGGCCGCCGCTTCCGGTCAGTGATAGCCCGCCGCGCGCGCTGTTGCGAATTTCGACGTCTTCAATGACGATGGATTTTGAATTGGAAATGGTCAGCACGCCTTCGCCACGGCTCGCATCGAACGCCATGAACGCTCCGTCGATCACTAGGCCCTTGAGTACAAGACCGTCGGCCTTATCGGCGGTGATGCACGCGTCGCCGCCAATGAACTGTAAAATCGTTGTCCGCGCCGCGCCGGTCAGACGTGTTGCTGCCCTCAGCCGCAAATCGCGCATGCGAAACGTGCCGGGCGGCAACGCCAGCGGAACGTCCTTTGCCGCCGCGGCATCGATCGCTAATTGCAGGAGAGCGGTCTGGTCGTGCGCAGCATTCGGCTCCAATCCAAGCGCGTCAACATTCGCATCCGGTCGTG
>JAYUCQ010000380.1:0-3663 GCA_043740265.1 Hyphomicrobium sp. | reverse complement strand
GCGGTCGGAGCCGATGGGGCAGGCTGGGTGTTCGCGCGGGAAATCAGCGGCGAGGCGCTGGACCAGTCGCTGCGCTTTTTCCGTGTTGCCGGTCATGACTTGAATAATCGCCGCAACGTCAACCTGGGCGTGGTCCTCGTGCCAGCAATCATAATCGGTGACCATGGCGACGGTGGCGTAACAAAGCTCCGCTTCGCGGGCTAACTTTGCTTCCGGCATATTGGTCATGCCAATGACATCGCAATCCCACGAGCGATAGAGATTGCTTTCGGCGCGCGTCGAGAACTGCGGGCCTTCCATCGCCAAATATGTGCCGCCCTTGTGGCAGGTGATTTTTTCAGCCTTAGCAGCTTTATCCAGCGCTTTGACCAGCAGCGGGCTGACAGGGTCTGCCATGCCGACGTGGGCGACGCATCCGGTGCCAAAAAACGATTTCTCCCGCGCGAAGGTGCGATCGATGAATTGATCCGGCAAAACAAATTCGCCGGGCGCGTATTTCTTTTTCAACGATCCGCACGCCGATATGGAAACGAGGTCTGTGACGCCCGCGCGCTTCATGGCGTCGATGTTGGCGCGGTAGTTGATTTCGCTGGGCGGGATTTTATGGCCACGGCCGTGGCGCGGTAAAAACCGGACTGGCAGGCCGTTCAATTCGGCGAACAGGATGTCGTCGGAGGCCGGCCCCCAGGGGCCTGTGACACGATCCCAGCGCGAATTTACAAGTCCGGGGAGGTTGTAGAAACCGCTGCCGCCGATGATGCCAAGCACCGTTTTCGTCATAAATTTCTCCCCATCGCGCTGTCGCGAAACAGACGCAAAAACTTTTCGCCGCGCGAGCGAACCAATTGATCATAAGGCCTAATTTCAGCGTGACAAGGTCGTGGGCGCGAGGCTGCTGATGGAGGAGCTTCAATAAACTTCGCACGCCAGCACAAAACTGTCTTCCTTTGAGCGCTTCTGTATTTTTTGGCTGATTGCACTATCTCCCAGTGCGATAAGGCGGCTATTGCATCGGCAGCCTTCGGATTGACGGCATACTGTACGAAGCCTTCGACGCCACTCCCCCAGACGCCCCCAAAGCTTGAAAGGACCTCTCATGAATATCGTCTCAATGATCATGCAGTTTTTGACCCCGATGATCATCAACAAAATGGCTGGCAGCCTCGGCTTGGGCCAGGGTCTCGCCGGCAAGGCAATCGCGGCGGCACTGCCGGCTATTCTCGCCGGTCTCGCGGGTTCGGCTTCAAAGCCAGGCGGCGCGGCGACCCTTGCGGGCGTTTTGAGCAAGCAGGATCCGGGTCTGCTTGGTAACTTTGCCAATATGCTTGGCGGATCAGGCCAGAAGTCTTTGACCGACGGCGGCCTTGGCGCGTTGTCGTCGCTGCTTGGCGGTTCATCGACGAATGCTCTGGCTGGCGCGGTCGGCAAGTTCGCCGGCATTGATAGCAGCCAAAGCAGCTCATTGCTCGGCATGCTGGCGCCCGTCGTTATGGGTCAGCTGGCACAGACGCAGAAGAGCTCCGGCCTTGATGCTGGCGGCTTGATGAACCTGCTCAACGGCCAGAAGGATAACATTGCTGCCGCCATGCCAGCCGGCTTCTCGAACTTGCTTGCTGGCACGGGCTTGCTCGATTCTGTTGCGGGCAACCTCAAATCGGATGCGGCTTCGGCTGCGCGCACGTCAACATCGACAGCCACCAATACGATGGCAGCGACAGACGACGACGGCTTTTCGCTGTCGAAATGGATCGTACCGCTGGCGCTTGGCGTACTTGGTCTCTACTTGCTGAACAGCTATGGTTGCAATCACGCTACGGAAAAAGCTATGGCACCGGCGCCGGCTGCCGTAACCGCTCCTGCCGTCAAGGCTCCGGAAGCAGCAACAGCACCCGCTGCAACGCCTGCCGCAACGCCAGCTCCGGCAGCGGCGACCGCACCTGCCGCGATGCCCGACCTCGGCAGCGTGACGGCCAAGGCGCTCGGTGCGCTGACGACGGCACTTGGCGGCATCAAGGATGAAGCCACAGCGAAAGCTGCCGTTCCAGGCTTGACCGACATCGCCAAGCAGATTGACGGCGTCAAGACGGCAGCCGCCTTGCTTTCGGGCGATGCCAAAAAGCCGATCGCGTCGCTGGTGGCGGCGGCGCTTCCGGGCATTACTTCGGCCGTCGAAAAGGCTGTCGGTATTCCGGGTGCCGGCGCGCTGATCAGCCCCGTGCTTGGGCCGATGATTTCAAATCTTGGTGCGCTGGCGAAATAACATCGCCCGCATAGAAACGAAAAAGGCCCCGCGAGGGGCCTTTTTTATTTGGGAATACGCGAAGCCATCAATGCTTGATGCCGGCCCAGATGCGCTTCTTGCCAAAGTAGAGCAGCACGGTCGTGACCAGCAGATACAGCATGACCTGCCAACCGATGCGCTTTCTCTGGTCGAGCGTCGGATCAGCTGTCCATGACAAGAACGCGGTGACGTCGCGCGCATAGTTATCAAGCGTCGGCTTGGTTCCGTCTTGATAGGTCACGACGCCATCGCTGAGGGGCGCCGGCATGGCCAGCTGATGGCCGGGGAAGTAGGTGTTATAGTACATGCCGTCGTTGACTTTGACGTCTTTCGGTGCGTCCGCATAGCCGGTTAGCAGGGCCCGCACGTAGTCCGCACCGCCCTCCTGATAGCTGTGAATGATATCGCCTAGCATCAAGAAGGGATGGATGAACCATTTCGGATCGCGGTGCACGCCGCGCGCCTTAGCGATCAACGACAGATCAGGCGGCACCACACCACCATGAGCCGCGCGCGCCGCTTTGTCATTGGCGTCAGGGCCGAGGATTGGGTCGGACAGAAGGGGCGCGCGCTTGACGTAAGCGAAGCCATTGGTCTTGCCGTCCTTGTCTTTGATGGCAACGGCAGATTCACCCGCATCGTTGAGCTCGGTAATCTGGTTCGGCCACTCGGCAGCGAGCGCCTTCACGGCAGCTTCCGGAAACTCAGGGCCGCCGGGCTGCACAAGGTTGCGGAAGTTGACGCGGGAAAGGCCGTGACACGCCGAACAGACTTCCTTGTAAACTTGAAAGCCGCGCTGCAACTGGGCCTTGTCGAACTGGCCATTGAAGCCGCCGAACGACCATTGCTGACGTTCGATTTCAGCTTCGTGCATTGCGTCTTCAGCTACGACCGGCGTAACGGCAAGCATAGCCGACGCGGCTGCTGCAACAGCGAAACCGCGGGCAAATCTAGTCAGTGGAGATGTCATTGGGGCACTCATGATATTAGGCCTCAGCGCTTTTCGGCGGCGGCAGTGGCACCCGCCAGCATGCCCGAGCCGCCTTGGCCGAGCACCGCTTCATTGATCGAGCGAGGCAGCTTTGACGGAGTCTCGATCAGACCAAGCACCGGCATCGCCACAAGGAAGTAAGCGAAATAAAGCACCGTGAAGATTTGCGACATCGTTGTGTAGATGCCTTCCGCAGGCTTGGCACCGAGATAGCCCAGCGCCACGCAGGTGAAGGCGAAAGTCCAGAAGGCGTACTTGAACAATGGGCGATATTTGGTTGAGCGAACGCGGCTGGTATCAAGCCACGGTGCGAAGGCCAAGACCAAAATCGAACCGAACATTGCCAGCACGCCGCAAAGCTTGGCGTATTGGCCGAGCGGTATACCGAGGA
>JAYUCQ010000379.1:0-3663 GCA_043740265.1 Hyphomicrobium sp. | reverse complement strand
CCGTCGAATCCGTTGGCCTCTACGTGCCCGGCGGGCTCGCGTCATACCCAAGCTCGGTCTTGATGAACGCCATCCCTGCCAAAGTTGCAGGCGTTCCGCGCGTCGTTATGGTCGTACCGGCGCCGCGTGGCGAATTGAACCCGCTCGTCTTGGCAGCGGCGCACCTGGCGGGTGTTGAGGAAATCTATCGCGTCGGTGGAGCGCAGGCCGTTGCGGCGTTGGCCTTTGGCACGAAAACCATCAAGCCTGTCGTCAAAATTGTTGGTCCGGGCAACGCATATGTTGCGGCCGCTAAACGTCAGGTCTTTGGCACGGTCGGCATCGATTCAATCGCGGGCCCGTCAGAAGTCCTGGTGATCGCCGATAACAACAACAACCCTGAATGGATTGCCGCGGATCTTCTTGCTCAGGCCGAACATGACACGGCGGCGCAGTCGATTCTGATGACCGACGACGCGGCATTTTCCAGCGCTGTAGAAGCGGCCGTCGACCGGCAGTTGAGAACGCTACCGCGCGGCAACATCGCGGGTGAAAGCTGGTCGGTGTTTGGTGCAACGATCGTCCTTCGCTCACTCGACGAAGCGCCAGCGCTTGCTGACCGGATCGCCGCCGAGCACTTGCAAATTGCAACACGCAATGCCGAGGAAATTTCAAACGCGATCCGCAATGCTGGTGCGATATTCCTTGGCAACCAGACACCAGAAGCGATCGGTGACTACGTTGCGGGTTCAAATCACGTGCTGCCGACGGCGCGGAGCGCGCGCTTCTCATCTGGCCTTGGCGTCCTCGACTTCATGAAGCGGACCTCTATATTGAAACTCGACGCAGCATCTCTTGCAGCGCTGGCAGCCCCCGCGATGACGCTGGCCCGTGCCGAGGGGCTTGAAGCGCACCGGCGTTCCGTTGAAATTCGTCTCGAAGGCAAGGGTTGAGGCATCGCATGGACGCGCCCGATCCCAGTCTTGAAAAAAGCCGTGACCGGCTGAGCGAGATTACTCTCGATCCCAAGTCGCTTGGGCGGTCGAACGCCAATATCGAGCACGAACGCGAAGTGGCTATTTTCGACATTCTCGACGGCAATTCGTTTGCGGTTGAGGGCTTGGACAGCGGCCCCTACAAGCTCCAGCTCGCAATCTCAGAGGAGCGGTTACAACTCAGTATTGGATCGGACGACACCAGTCAGGTGGCGCAACACAGCGTGCAGCTGACGCCGTTGAGGCGGATTATGAAAGACTATTTTATGGTTTGTGAATCCTACTATGAAGCGGTCCGGACAGCGCCGCCGGCAAGGATTCAGGCCATTGACGTCAATCGCCGCGGCCTACACGACGAAGGCAGCGTCATACTCCGCGACCGGCTATTGAGCAAAATTGTTGTCGATTCTGATACGGCGCGGCGGCTTTTTACGTTGTTGTGTGCCTTGCACTGGAAAGGCTGACAGCCGCCCCTCCTCGGCCGGCGTCACGTTGTCATCTGCAGCGGGCAATCGCAGTTGCAGCCGGGTCGGCTCTGGCCTTGCTTTTGTCCCAACGTCTGCGCCATTGTCCGTCCTTATCCGCCGCATAGTCTCTATCGCACGGCCCAAGGACGTTCCATGATCACAAATTTCAAAGCCCATTTGTTGCCGGCATTTACCCGCACCGATGCGCCGAGCCGCGAGTCGTTGCGCCGGTCGTTGGCCAGGGAACGGGTGTCCGTGAAGGGTGAAATCGAGCGCCCGCATCTCGTGCTTGCGAGCGCCAGCCCGCGCCGGCTCACTCTGCTGGCACAAGTCGGCGTTACACCCGACGCTTTGCGGCCTGCGTCGCTTGATGAAACTGCCAAACGCGGCGAGATGCCCCGGCTACTAGTCTCCAGGCTGGCGCGCAGCAAAGCAGAAGCCGCCCGCGATCAGATTGCCAATGATCGCGAACTCGCCGACTCTTACGTAATTGCAGCCGATACCGTCGTGGCCGTGGGTAAAAAGGTTCTGGTAAAACCGGCTCACGTCGAAGAAGCGATGGCCTCGTTGCAATTGCTTTCCGGGCGCACGCATGCAGTCTTGACGTCGGTCTGCCTCATTACACCCGACGATAAGGTGCGCACGAAAATTGTCGATACGCGCGTCCGCTTCCGGCATCTGACGCGAAGCGAGATCGAATCCTATATTGCGTCGCGCGAGTGGCGCGGCAAAGCTGGCGGTTATGCCATTCAGGGTCTGGCCGGGTGTTTTGTTCAACGGATCGTTGGTTCTTACACAAACGTTGTCGGATTACCCTTGACTGAGGTCGTTGGAATGCTCGCGGCAGAAGGCTTCCCAATTCAATTCAACTGGCTGAAATTTGCTGAAGTCGACCGGGACTGAGAGGTCAAACGATGTCAGCGAACACTCCAGTAGCAGGTTTGAAGCGCTGCCCCATCTGCAGGTCGGAGGCGCAAGCGCCGTATCTGCCATTTTGCTCGAAACGGTGCGCCGATGTTGATCTCGGCAAGTGGTTCACGAATGCCTATGCAATCCCTGGCACAGCGCACGACGATGAAGCGGAAAGTGTTGGTAATGCCGCAGGAGACGACGATGATGAGACCCAACAGTAAGTCGCAGAAGATCGGTTCGGGTAAGGCTTGCCAGCGGCTAATGCCCCCCCTATAAGAACCGGGCTTTGGGTTGGCTTCGCCCCCTGAAAGCGAGCCCAGGTAGCTCAGTTGGTAGAGCATGCGATTGAAAATCGCAGTGTCGCTGGTTCAATTCCGGCCCTGGGCACCATTGTTTCCAATGACATAGCTCAGTTCCCGCAAAGCCAGTTTGGAATTTGCGGGAGTTTTGCGGGACCCCCCTTGCAGACTGCCACGCATCACCAACAATTCGGGCTGACCGTGCTTGATTTCGCAGACACTGTTTGCGCCTTCGAGCAGCCGAGAGAACTCGACTGCCGAATAGTGCGTCGTGATGCGACCCGAGCGATGACCCAACAGATCTTGGCGGTCCTCGAAGCTTACACCCGCGGCCCTCAATCGACGGCCGAAGGTGTGCTTGAGATCATGAACCCGAACTTGCGGTAAGCCCGCCTTGATGCGGGCCCTCAGCCAGCCGGAGGTCAACATCCGCTTGATCGGATGACCGTCGTAAGTGAAGACATAGCTGGGATTGATGCCCCGCCGTGCCTCTACCACGGACCGAGCGACCCGGTTGAGAACAACCAGCCGCTCGTCGCCATTTTTTACCCGCGCACCTGGAACAATGAAGACCGACGTTCCCAATTGAGGGACATCGACTTCCCATTCCCAGCGAAGGTTGCAGATCTCAGAGTCGCGACAGCCCGTGTTGACCGCAAACAGCGCCATCTGCTCCAGATACTCGGGAAGCTCCCTAAACAACCGGGCTTGTTCGGCCCAGCTAAGCGGATAGGGCGGCCTCTTGTCATTGTCCGGCAGCAGCTTGATTTTTGGCGCTGACAACAGCCACGTCATGCCGTCATCATCAAACCACTCGTTGGCAGCAAGATTGAGTATCCGGCGCACGATCTTCAAGCCATGATTGATCGTGCCAGGGCTCATACCGTTCTTGCGGCGCAATTGAATCCAAGGCTGCAGCGTCCCGATGTGGATGCGATCAATCGCATTCGATCCGATCCAAGGCATCAGGTGCTTCAGCTGGACAAGGTCTGTGGTGAGACTCCGCTTGTG
>JAYUCQ010000378.1:0-3671 GCA_043740265.1 Hyphomicrobium sp. | reverse complement strand
GCTTCGATGGCCTTTTGCACCGGTGCCGGCACGGGCTGATCTTCGGCCACCGCGCAGTCAGGCTGCGCCAACAGCAGAGCTGCCAGTACGGCCGTCATCCATATTGTTTTTCGTGAAAAGTTGCGCATCGCGAGCCCCGCCTAGTCGTCCGGGAACGGAGCGTAGACGATTATTGAAGCAAGACAACCCAACCACTACGATGGCCAAACACTAAAATGGCGGCGCAACCTGCGTTGCACCGCCACAGAAATCTCGACGAGGTCTGGAAAAACCTCAGTTCCGCGCCTTATCCACCATCTTGTTCTTGGCAATCCATGGCATCATAGCGCGCAGCTTGGCACCGACTTCTTCGATCTGGTGCTTGTCGTTCATGCGCCGCGTCGCCTTGAAGTTCGGCTGACCGGCCTTGCACTCAAGCATCCAATCGCGCGTGAAGCGGCCCATCTGAATGTCGGTCAAAACGCGCTTCATTTCGGCTTTGGTTTCCGGCGTTACGATGCGCGGGCCGGTTTGATATTCGCCGTACTCGGCCGTATTCGAGATCGAGTAGTTCATGTTGGCGATGCCGCCTTCATAGATGAGATCGACGATCAGCTTCACTTCGTGCAGGCATTCGAAGTAGGCCATTTCCGGCGCGTATCCGGCTTCGACTAGAGTTTCGAATCCGGCGCGGATCAATTCCACAAGACCGCCGCAGAGCACGGCCTGTTCGCCGAACAAATCGGTTTCGCACTCTTCTTTGAAGGTCGTCTCGATGACGCCCGAGCGCCCGCCGCCGACTGCTGAGGCGTATGACAAGAAGAGATCATGGGCATTGCCGCTCTTGTCTTGGTGAATAGCAATCAAGCACGGCACGCCGCCGCCCTTTTGGTATTCGCCACGCACTGTATGGCCGGGACCCTTTGGTGCCACCATGCCGACATCTAGGTCTTCGCGCGGCTCGATGAGATTGAAATGGACGTTAAGGCCGTGTGCGAACATCAGCGCTGCGCCCTTTTTCATGTTGGCGTGCAGATGATCCTTGTAGATGTCGGCCTGAAGTTCATCCGGCGTCAGCATCATGATGACGTCGGCCCACTTGGCCGCTTCCGCCACGTCCATGACTTTCAGCTTTTCTTTTTCGCACTTGGCGGCCGTCGCCGATCCCTTGCGCAGCGCCACGGCGACGTCCTTACAACCGCTATCGCGCAGGTTCAGCGCATGGGCATGTCCTTGGCTGCCATAGCCGACGATCGCGACCTTCTTGGATTTGATCAGGTTGATATCGGCATCACGATCATAGTAGACGCGCATGGGCGGCCTCTCGGGTTCCCCGGTCGTATAGGACTGGCGGGATGGGTTTAAGGAAAGAGCGCGGACGGTCTCAGACAGTCCGGCCCCAAATCACGGGCGGACCCTAACGGACACGCTCGCCTGTTTCAACGCCTAGGCGGGCCGAACACCGGCTGAGCGTCCTTTTGGCGCTTTTTAAAGCCCCGAACACGCAAAACGTTAACCGGGTCCTAACCTCGTTCATGCATCCTAGCCTGTGTTGACACCTGCGTTCTGAGAAGAGATCCCGCCATGGCCCGTAACCGCTTTTACCTCGCTGCCGGTTTGATCGCCGCATCCACTCTGGGGTCCTGCGGCAAGGCCGAGGAACCGAAAAAGGCCGCGACGGGGCCCGTTGTCGAGCACGGCGTTTTCATATCAACAGCCGATTGCGCGGAGTCTGGCAAAATCTCCGAAGAACTTTGCGGCAAGATAATCGACATGGCGGTCGATGCTCATCGCGAGAAAGCACCGGTCTACAAATTCTTGCGCCAGTGCGAAGCCGCTGAAGGTGGTCCAGACCGCTGCGATAAGACCGGCGAAGGCGAATATCGGGTTCGCGTTCAAGCGTTTTTTGTCTCGATGAGCGACCCACCGACAGCCGTACCACTGCTGCCGCCGAAAGAAGCAAGCGCTGCGTTCCGGTCGCCGTCGTCGCAGATGATTAGCCCTCACGACGAAAGCATCCACATGTCGAATGACGCCCAGGCAGTGGCCAACGAAAATGCCAAGCTCTCAGCATATGACGCCGAAGCCGGTGCCACTCTCGGCGACGCGGCTGCTTCGATCCACTAAGGCGAAACTTGCAATTTTCTAAGACTACAGCGTCCCCGCGCCCCGGCCGATGGCGGCGATACCGGTACGTGAGACTTCCACCAATCCCAGTTCCGTCATGATCTGTATGAAGGTTTCGATCTTCGACGGCTTGCCGGTAATTTCAAAGACGAAGTGCTCAATCGACGTATCGACGACCTTGGCGCGGAAAATCTCGGCCAATCGCAATGCCTCAATGCGTTTCTCGCCCTTGCCGCCGACTTTGATCAAAGCCAATTCCCGTTCGATGGACGCGCCTTCGTCGGTCAGGTCGCGGACGCGGTGTACCGGTATCAATCGTTCAAGCTGATGCTTGATTTGCTGAATAACGGCTGGCGTGCCGCTGGTAATGACGGTTATGCGCGACAAATGCTTTTCATGCTCGGTCTCGGTGACGGTTAAACTGTCAATGTTATAGCCGCGGCCCGAGAACAGACCGATCACCCGCGCCAGGACACCCGGTTCGTTGTCGACGATAATAGAAAGCGTTCGTGACACTACGTCTTGCGCCTTTTGGGCGCTCGGATAATGTGACTGTGTTGGATGCTCGGCCATGGAGATCTCTCGTTTCAATTATCGGAACGCTTCAACAACGGTATGTCCAGCGGCGTAGTCTTCAATCGACCAAGGCTCAACCAGAGCGGCCGACTTCCAAGCAAGAAAGCCGGGGTGCGCCAGTATCGTATTCATATAGGCGCGCGTCGCGGCTTTGACTGGTATTTGATAGGTATCAAGGCGGGTAACGATAGGCGCATACATGGCGTCGGCGGCACTGAATTCACCGCAAAGGTAACGTCCGCCTCTACCAAAGCGTGCCCGCGCCTCAGCCCAGATCGCCTCGATGCGATCGACGTTGGCCTGAACCGCGTCGGTCAGTTCCGGCGTTTTATAGCGCCCGCCCAAGTTCATCGGGCAGCCTTGCCGCAGCGGCATGAACCCGCCGTGCATTTCGTTAGAGATGGCGCGGGCATAGGCGCGGGCTTGGCGATCCCGCGGCCAGATCAACTTCTCCGGATACGCCTCGGCAAGGTATTCGATAATGGCAAGGCTTTCCCAGACCGCAACGTCACCGTCGATGAGCACCGGCACTTTGCCTGACGGCGAATACGCCGCCAGCCGCGACTTGCTCTCCGGCGTGCGCAGCGGAATGACGACTTCTTCGAATGCTATGCCGGCCGCCTGCAGCACCAGCCACGGCCGCATCGACCACGAAGAATAGAGCTTGTTGGCAATCACCAGTTTCAGCATCGGCGGCTACTTTGCACCCGCCGGGCTCGACGGCTTGGCGGCATCGGATGCGCCGCCTGGCTCCTTCGGGAAAACCGCTTTTACAAAAACCGGAAACCCATACTTATCGACCAGCTTCTTGAAATCTTCGCCGTCGGACACCGTGACTTTGTATTGCATAAATGACGTTACGAACCTTTGGTTCATTCCTTGCGCCATGGCTTCTGGCGATGGCACGTGCAGCTTTGTGCGCTCTTCTACTGGCAATTTCGAATAGATCGTCGCCAGCACTTGCGTGTGCATGTAATCCTGGGCCATGC
>JAYUCQ010000377.1:0-8922 GCA_043740265.1 Hyphomicrobium sp. | reverse complement strand
CGTCGAAGATCATGCCGGCGGACTGGATGCCGACTTCGGTAACGTTTTTCAAGACTCGGGCACGGGCGAACCTGATACGAGCGGGGCTGCGAGCGGCTTTAGCTGGGCCGGCGTCACGCAACGCATGCACAACGGTGGCGGCGATGACGACCAAAGCCTCGAATCGTATGTCGCCAGTGAAGTCTCGCTGCGCGATCATTTGACCACGCAACTGCCGCTGACGATCGCCGAGCAGGGCGAGCGCCTCATTGGACAGTACATTATCGATCTCGTCGACGAAGCCGGCTACATCCCGGCGAACATCGAGGCGGTTGCGAACAAGCTCGGCGCACCTCTTGAGCTCGTCGAAGGCGTGCTGGCGAAACTCCAAACCTTCGATCCGCCAGGAATTTTTGCGCGCTCGCTGGCGGAATGCCTGACGCTGCAGCTCAAAGAGCAAAACCGCTACGATCCGCTGATGGCGCGGCTTTTGGAAAACCTCGATCTGCTCGCCAATCGCAACCTGACGGCGCTCAAGAAGGCCGTTGGCACCGACATGGAAGAGCTGGCCGACATGATCCAGGAGATCAAGCGGCTCAATCCTAAACCCGGCCTCAAGTTCGGGTCGGTGCAAATGCAGCCGGTGGTTCCCGATGTCATTGTGCGCGCCGCATCAGACGGTGGATGGCACATCGAACTCAACAGCGACACGCTTCCGCGCGTGCTCATCAATCGCAACTACTACACGCGCATTTCGAAAACGGCTTCCAGCGTCAAAGACAAAGACTATATTCTGGAATGTCTGCAGACGGCCAACTGGCTGGTGAAAAGTCTCGATCAGCGCGCCCGGACAATTTTGCGCGTAGCGGAACAGATTGTCCGCCAACAGGATGCGTTTTTCATGCACGGCGTTCAATACCTGCGGCCGCTGAATTTGAAGACGATTGCCGAGGCTATTTCGATGCACGAGTCGACGGTTTCACGTGTGACATCAAACAAGTACATCGCTACGCCACGCGGTATCTTCGAACTCAAATACTTCTTTACCTCGTCAATCGCCTCTTCGTCGGACGGCGAAGCGCACTCCTCTGAGTCCGTCCGCTACAGAATTAAGCAGATGATCGACGCTGAGCGCGCGGAAGATGTGCTCTCCGACGACCAGCTTGTGGACAGGCTGAAGGGTGAAGGCATCGACATTGCACGGCGTACAGTTGCTAAGTACCGTGAGGCGTTGCGCATCCCGTCGTCGGTACAGCGCCGCCGCGACAAGCGGCTCACGGAGCGCCTTGGGGCCGTCATGTAAGGATCCAAAAACGGGCCCATGGTCCGGTAACTTGATCGACTGCTAAAACTCGTTGTTATGTCTTTAAATCAATAAGTTAAACAGTTTCTTCCTGTCCGCATCCGTGATTTGACACATCACTGTCGAATGCCTAACGATGAGGTGCGGACAACCTCATGCGGCGAGGCAAAAATCCTCAAATCCCCTCAGGACTGTTATACTACGGTCGGCACAGCAGAAAAATTCCGAAATAGGCGGGTCCATGACGCTTCAAATTACCGGTAAGAATGTCGATGCAGGCGATGCCTACCAGAGCTACGTCGGCGAAAAGATCCGGTCCGTTTTAAAAAAATATCTGGGACGCGAAGTCGATGGCCATGTTCGCCTTGAGCGTGAACGCGGCGTTTTCAAAACCAACTGCTCTGTGCGATTGGCCAGCGGATTGCTGCTCGAAGCCCATGGCGAGGGCGGCGATGCCTATTCGAGCGCCGACAGCGCGGTCGAACGTTTGGAAACGCGAGTCAAGCGCTATAAGGGCCGCTTAAAGTCACATTCAGCCGCTGCAGCAGCCACAGGCCGGCGCAAAGGCGACATCGATGCCCGCGACTATGTCGTCAGCGTTGCCGAAGACGAACCGCACGAGGAACCAGCGGCGCACCCGGTTATTGTCGCGGAAGCGCCGCACGCCATCGGCGAATTGTCGGTCAGCGAAGCCGTCATGAAATTTGACGTCACCGAAGCGCCATTCATGATATTCAGAAACGCTGCTCATGGCGGATTAAACGTTGTCTATCGCCGGGCCGACGGAAATATCGGCTGGATCGACGCCGAACCGCCGGCTCCGGGCCGCGCCAATGGAACGGCTCCGCCAAAAAACAGTTGAACGATAACTTGGCACGAACAGTCTGCGGGAACCGCGTCATCGTCGTAACGGGGTTAAGGTCCTCGAAGCGATGGCAAGAACAAGCGTCTCAGATACGGGATTCGCATCAACTCTTTATTTTTGGATTTAACGGCCATGAACCTTGGGGATATGCTCGCCAAAGACGGTATTGTTCCGGCTTTGCAAGCGACCGATAAGAAACAAGCGTTGCAAGCGTTAGCCGAAAAGGCGGGCGCCATTACGGGGCTCGATGTGCATGATATTCATGCCGCCCTCGTGCAGCGTGAGCGCTTAAGTTCTACCAGCCTTGGGCGCGGTATTGCGATCCCTCACATCAAGATTGCCGGGCTTAAAGCGATTACGTGTGTGTTCGCACGCTTAGCGAAGCCGGTCAGCTTCGATAGTCACGACGGTGAGCCCGTTGATTTGCTTTTCTTCTTACTGGCACCGGAACACGCCGGCGGCGATCATCTCAAAGCTCTGGCCCGGATTTCGCGGCTGATCCGCGACCCGGCGACGCTAGACCATCTGCGAGCCGCTCCCGATACCGACGGTTTGCGGCGTGTGTTGACCGCGCCATTGACATCGCACGCGGCATAGGTGGCGGACACGCCGTCACTGTGAAGGAATTGGCTCTGGCGATTACATACCCAGGACCGCGATTGCGCCGAGGCCTAGTCCGCCGACCAGGATGCGCCACCAGCCAAAGAATGAAAGCCCGCGGGCTGAAATAAAGTCGAGCATACTGCGCACGACAATGACACCGGCAACAAACGCCGCCGCAAATCCAAGAGCGATGTGCGTGACGTCATCTGACGACAAGGTTGCGTAGTTCTTATAAAGGTCATACGCGAATGCGCCGACCATTGTCGGGATGGCGAGAAAAAATGAAAACTCCGCTGCAGTCCGTTTGTCTGCGCCCAGCAGCATAGCGCCGACAATCGTCGAACCCGAGCGGGACATGCCGGGAATGAGCGCAAGGCACTGCCACAACCCAATTTTCAAAGCCGTCATAGGCGTAATATCCATCACGTCGGTATAAAGCGGCTGATACTTCATCCGGTCAATGATCAACAGCACGATGCCGCCAATCACCAGTGACGAACAAATCAAGAGTGGCGACGCAAAGAGAACCTGCGTGATAAACTTGTGGAACACAAAGCCTAGAATGGCCGCTGGAAGGAATGCCAGCAAAACCGCTGCGGTAAATTTTTGCGTGCGCGGATCGCTCGGCAAAGACGTCAACAAATACCAAAGTTTGCCGGCATACACCGACAGCAAAGCCAGAATGGCACCAAGTTGAATGAGAACCTCAAAGGTTCCTCCGTCCGGCGAAACGCCTAGTAACCGCTCGGTCAAAAGAATGTGGGCCGTCGAGGACACCGGGATGTACTCTGTCAGGCCCTCGACGAGGCCAAGAACGATGACGTGCCACGTTTCCATATTATAAGATGTCCCTCAACCGCCGCACCCCCGCAGCTTGCCGGCGTGACCTAGCAGGATTCCGCGCGTTTTCCCAAGGGACTATCTGGTGAACGCACGCGAATATCGACTTGCCCGCACCGAATCGGCATCAAGTCGGCTAGGCTTCAATGCAACTTTTCTTTTCGTTGGATCATGATCGGAAAACTCACGCATTACCGGCTTTGTCCGCGCTCACGCTCCATTCGTTTGGCGCTTGGCGAATTCGGGCTTGAGACGGCGCTCGTTGACGAAAACCCGTGGGAATGGCGTCAGGGGTTTCTTGACAAAAACCCAGCCGGAGAATTGCCGGTGCTGGAGATGGCAAGCGGCCTGATCCTCAACGGCGCGTATTCGATTTCTGAATTCATTGCTGAGGAAATGGCTGCCACGCCACCTGCCGGTGCGTCGCGACTAGCCGAGCTTTTCCCCGGCAACCGCGAAGACCGCGCCGAGGTTCGCCGCCTCGCCGATTGGTTCCACGGCAAGTTCGACCGCGAGGTCTCTCGCGATTTGCTGTTTGAAAAAGTTTACCAGCGCATGCGATCGACCGGAGCGCCGCCCGACATCGAAATTCTTCGCGCCGCCCGCAGCAATCTGAAATACCATCTGTCTTATGTGTCGTATCTGGCGGACTCGCGCCGCTGGCTCGCGGGCGACGACATGAGTTTTGCTGATTTAGCAGCGGCCGCCCAGATTTCGACCGTCGACTATCTCGGTGAAATGCCGTGGCAGGACTACCCGCACGCAAAAGCGTGGTATCAAAGGCTTAAGTCGCGGCCATCGTTCCGTACTATACTGGCTGACCGGGTGCCGGGAACACCGCCGCCTGCCGCCTATACCGATCTCGACTTTTAATCTTGTTTTTTGCGTGTAGTAGACCCGTGTCCAATCTCACACCTCACGATCTCAGAGATCTTCTTTCAACGCATGCGCGTGAGTTGGGAATTGACGCCGTCGGCGTGACGCGGCTGGACAACACCCAGGCCGGGCAGCGCCTGAGAGATTTCCTCGACGCTGGCCGGCACGGCCACATGACATGGATGGAAACGACAGCAGACCGGCGGGCCGATGCGCGTGTGCTATGGCCCGAGGCGCGCACGGCGATCATGCTGGGGCATTCGTATGCGCCGCACGACGACCCGATGATTGCGCTTGCTGACAAAGACCGCGCCGTTGTGTCGGTCTATGCTCAGGGCCGCGACTATCACGATGTTCTGAAGGGTAAGATAAAAACACTGGCGTCGAAGTTCGCGACCGCCTCTGGCGCAAAGGTCAAAGTTTTTGTCGACACCGCGCCGCTGATGGAAAAGCCGCTTGCGGCGGCGTCAGGCCTGGGCTGGCAGGGGAAACACACAAACCTTGTTTCGCGCCAACACGGATCTTGGCTGTTCCTTGGCGCGATCCTGACCACAGCCGAACTGCCAAGCGACGACGCCGAGCCAGATCATTGCGGCTCATGCAGCCGCTGCCTCGACGTCTGTCCAACGAAAGCTTTTCCTGCACCTTACCAGCTCGATGCGCGCCGCTGCCTCGCCTATCTCTCCATTGAACATGCTGGACACATCGCGAATGAGTTTCGCGCGGCCATGGGCAATCGCGTTTTTGGTTGTGACGATTGCTTGGCCGTATGCCCGTGGAACAAATTCGCTGAAGCCTCGAAAGAAGCAAAGTATGCAGCCGGGGTGGCAACGGCAAATCCACCACTCGGCGAAATTCTAGCGCTCGATGACGCTGCATTTCGCACCCGGTTTTCGGGAACACCCGTCAAGCGCACAGGCCGCAACCGGGTCGTGCGCAATGCGCTGATCGCAGCGGGTAACTCGGGCAAGACTGCGCATCTGCCAGTAATCCGTGCCCTTCTCAGCGACGCGTCACCCCTTGTCAGGGCTATGGCGGTGTGGGCCATTTACAGGCTTGCAACATCAGAGGAGCAAGATCACTTGCGTTCACGCTATGCCGCGCATGAAACTGACGGCTGCGTAAGTCAAGAATGGATTGCGGGTACGGAAAGCTCAAACTCATGACACATCTTTTGAGCTTCGGCTTAGGCTACAGCGCTGGCGTCGTTGCAAGTCGTCTCTCAAAGCACGGTTGGTCGATCACGGGAACTTCGACGACTGAGAACGGGGCCGAGCGCATAGCTAAGCTTGGTTTCAGCGGCTGTGTATTTGACGGAAAATCGAATGCTCCAGGAGTTAGCGCGGCGCTGAAATCTGCAACGCATGTTCTATTGTCAATTCCGCCAGATGATGCCGGTGATCCTGCATTGCGAATTTACGGAGACGACATAGCTGCGAGCCGCACTCTCACATGGATCGGCTATTTTTCGACGGTTGGGGTCTACGGCGATACCGGCGGCGGCTGGGTCAGCGAGGACACGGAAGCGCGCCCCGCATCGGAGCGTGGCAAGAGGCGGCTGGACGCTGAGAACGCGTGGCTTGATCTCGGGCAACGTACAGGCAAAGCTGTCATGATCTTTCGCTTGCCGGGCATTTATGGTCCCGGCCGCAGCGCCATCGATGACCTTCGAGCCGGGACGGCACGGCGCATCATCAAGCCCGGCCAGGTGTTCAATCGCATTCATGTCGACGATATCGCATCAGCCGTTGAGGCAGGCATTGCCGAGCCGTTGGCAGGCCATGTTTTCAACGTCACCGACGATGAGCCAGGGCCGCCGCAGGATGTCGTCGCCTATGCTGCAAACTTGCTCGGACTGCCGGTTCCGCCGGATCTGGATTTCGCGACGGCCAACCTGTCACCGATGGCGCGCAGCTTCTATTCCGAGAGCAAGCGCGTTTCCAACGCCCGTTTGAAACAAGACCTGGGGGTTAAGCTGACCTACCCTTCCTATCGCGAAGGTTTGCAGGCCATCGTGGAACAAGCTGGTTGACGTTTGGCCGGCTTTTTTCAGGGCCGCCACACGTTGTCCGCCTTTCCGCCCGAATGCGAAGGCAACGTCGACTATGGCCCGTTCTTGAGTGCGGGATTGAACGAATTTTGGGGTTACGAGGGCAAGATGTTGCGAGGGTCGATTTTCTGTTGCGCCATGACGGTGACGGCGCTTGCTTACGCAGGTGACAAACCCAGTGCCGCCGATACGATAGCGCAGAAATTTGCCGAGCAATCTCAGCCCGCCGCAGCTTCGGAAGCCACGTTGCCCAATACCCATTCGGCCCAGCCGCCAGCGTCGCAGCCGGAAGCACCCAAGGCTCAGCCGGTGAAAGTCAAACCGCCCAAGCCGGCGGCGTTGCCTGCTGCCATGACGGCCCGATCCGAGCGTCCACCCCTCGACTATGAAATGGAGATGCTGCGCCAAGCCCGCGCCGAGCAGGCTCCGACAACAGCTGCGGCGACAAAGCCGGTCGAGGCAACGACGTCCCCTCTAGTGGCAGCGCCTGCTTTGCCTTTCGCGGGTGCGCCCATTGCTGAAGCGGCCCAAATGCAGCCGAGCATGGAGCCTGTTTCGCCAACACCCGCAGCTCATGCTGTTTTTCCAGAACTGCCACTTGTTAAATCGGCTGAAAGCACTGCGCCGGCGTTGCCAGCCAAGCCTGAAGCAACGGCTAGAGTTGAAACCAACCCAGTGCAACCCGCGCCCGCTGCTGTCGTTCCGGCTGCGCCCGCTGCTCGTGCGTCTCTGCTGCTGGCACTTGAGACCGGCGCCTCGTCAAACAAAGCCGGGGCCGCGCCCGCGTTCGACCCGCTCGTTTGTCTCGGAGACACGTGTTTTGTGTCGGCCGGGCTAAATTCGGACGCTGTTAAGCTCAGCAAGCCCGACGCCTTGAAACTGAAGTCAACATCAGACGCGAGCTCAGATTCGTGCCACGGCAAAGCGGGGTGTGTTTTCCGCAACGTGCCGGTGCCGGTGGACGCTCAAATTCAGGTGATCGAATTGGGCTCAGCGACACATGAGACCGTGCGCACAAGCCAGCTTCAGCTCGATACGACATGCAAAACGGCGGACGGCGATCTGAATTGCGATAATCCGGTTCTGACCACCGACTATAGACTCTGGATCGTTCCGGAAGACATTGCAAAGTCTGCTGGTGTACAAGCGATCGAAGAAGCTGTTGCCGATGGCTTGCCACATCTCGATGTCGCACGAGCAACGGACAAGTAGCTCTTCAAACCAACTCTGCGATCGCAGCGTAAAGTTTTTCGAGGTCCTGCGGCCGCGATAGCCGGTGCTCGCCGTCCGCGATTTCGATCAAACGTACGTCGCGGCCTTTGAGAAACGTCAAAAGTTCGCGCGAATGCGCTGGTGGCACATCGGCATCAAGCAGCCCTTGCAGGATGATGACCGGACAGCCGGGATCGAATAGGTGGCGGGCGAGCAAGTGCTGCCGACCATCTTCGATCAGGTTTTGCGTGATCGTATAGGGCTCTGCGTAATCCGATGGCTGCAGGTAAGCACCGTCCTCGACGATCGCCCGCCGCGCTTCTTCCGGCAACTTTTTCCACATCAATTCTTCGGTCATGTCCCATGCGGGTGCGATCAAGACGAGACCTTTGATTCGCCTTGCTTGTTCGTGCGCTTCCCGCATTAGCTTACGCAATAACAGAAGCGCAATGTGTCCGCCCATGCTTGAGCCAATAACGACCTGCGGTCCGGTCGAGGCAGTCGTAAAGACTGTTGCGGCTTCCTCAAGCCAACGGCTGATTGTGCCGTCGATGAACTGAGCGCCTGAGGCTCCGTGTCCCGAATAATCAAACAAAGTAGAGCCGAGATGATGCTCTTTTGCCCAAGCTGCAACAGCCGTCGCTTTGGTGGATGACATGTCTGACATAAAGCCCGAAAGCCAGAAAAGGCTTGTGGCACCGGCATTCGACGGCAACGCCCTACGATAGGCAATCATCCGGGCCGCCGCGCCTTGGCCAACAGTCAGTGTATCAGCCATTGTTTGCGGTTCGTGAGCCTGCACCGTATATATCCCTCGGTTGAATATTGAGACCATTGCATGCCAACGCCCACCATATTGCAGATTATTCCCTCGCTCGACACCGGCGGCGCGGAACTCTCTACCATCGAGATCGCCGAAGCGGTTGTCTCGGGCGGCGGCAGGGCGCTCGTGCTGTCAACGGGCGGGCGGCTTGCGTCCCGTCTTGCAGCCGTTGGCGGCAAACTGATCCCGTTTCCTGCAGCCACCAAAAACCCGGCGCGCATTGTTTGGAATGCCCAGCGGATTGCCCAGATCATTCGCAGCGAAAATGTGAGCCTTATCCACGCCCGCAGCCGGGCTCCGGCCTGGAGCGCGATGATCGCGGCGCGCAGGTGTTCAACCCCGTTTGTGACCACCTATCACGGCGCATACAG
>JAYUCQ010000376.1:0-3673 GCA_043740265.1 Hyphomicrobium sp. | reverse complement strand
CTAGCGGTCAAATGAGCGAAAAACCAGAAATCTCTTGCAATAGACAAGCTTAACCTGCTCTGCTACAAGCAACACCACATATTGAACGCGGGATCTGCTGGCCCCTCGCCAGGGAACTCGTGTTTTTGTTGCTTAAATGATCAATCGCACCCAAGAGGAACATACCAGCGTGCAGGTTCTCGTTCGCGACAACAACGTCGATCAGGCTCTCAAAGCCCTCAAAAAGAAGATGCAGCGCGAAGGCATCTTCCGCGAGATGAAGTTGCGCAATTACTTCGAAAAACCTTCGGAAAAGAAGGCACGCGAGAAGGCCGAAGCCGTGCGCCGCGCGCGCAAGCTGGCCCGCAAGAAATTGCAGCGTGAAGGTCTCCTGCCGGGCAAGCCGGTTGTGGCTCGCGGTGGGCCCGGCGCGCCTGGCGCCAAGGGCCCAGGCGGCGGTCGTGGCGGCTTTGGCGGCGGCGGTGCTGGTGGCAGCAGCGGCGGCTTCGGTAGTGGCGGCGGCGGTGGTGGTTTCGGCGGCGGCAGTTCTGGTGGGGGCGGCGGCTTCGGCGGCGGCAACTCCGGCGGCGGATTCGGACGCTAAGCGTTTACTTTACGCCCGCTCAAAAGCGAATTTTGATAACGGCTCGTCACACTCTGACGGGCCGTTTTTGCGTTTGGGCCGGTCGGCAGCCAACGTAAGCGGAACCGCCACTAGGGCGCCGAGTTGACCCAGCAAGACAACCGCAGCAGCTATCGGTGCGAGATTTCAATGCCCCCTCAGATCCAACCCAAGACCGAATTCAAGCCCGTGCGCTTTGATCCGTCAATGGAACGTCTCGAGCCGGACGAAAACCAGACCGCGTCTGAGATCGCTGCCACGCTGCGCAGCATCATTGAGAAGACCTTCGCCGATAGTGGGCACGCTTTCCGAGGCGTGCACGCCAAAAGCCATGCCCTGCTGCAGGGCCAATTGGAAGTTCTGCCAGGATTGGATGCGGCACTGGCTCAAGGGTTATTTTCCAAACCCGCCACCTATCCTGTCGTAATTCGTATCTCGACCAACCCCGGTGACATTCTGCCTGACGATGTGTCTGTGCCGCGCGGTTTGGCCCTGAAGGTCATCGGCATTAAAGGCGAGTCGGGTTCAGTTCTAAGTACCTCCACGACGCAAGATTTCGTCATGGTCAACGGACCGGCATTTCTGGCTCCGACGGCAAAGGCCTTTTCTAAAAATTTGAAATTGCTGGCCAAGACCACCGACACGGCCACGGGCGTCAAGGAAGTGCTTTCGAGCGCGTTGCGCGGCTTGGAAAAAGTCGTCGAACTCACCGGTAATAAAAGTGCGACGTTGATTAGCCTCGGCGGTCATCCGATGACCCATCCGCTCGGCGAAACTTACTTTTCGCAAACACCGTTCCGGTACGGCGACTACATCGCGAAATTTTCGCTCGCGCCGACCGCCGCTGCCTTGACCAAACTCACCAACGCAGCGCTCAACGTGAAAGGCAAGCCTGACGGCATTCGGCAAGCGATGCTGGAATTCTTCTCTACCCAAGGGGGTGCTTGGGATCTCAAAGTGCAGCTGTGCACCGATCTCGATAAAATGCCGATCGAAGATTCGACCATGCCTTGGTCCGAAAAATTGAGCCCCCACCTGACGGTCGCCAAACTCAGCGTGCCCCAGCAATCTGCGTGGAGCGATCAGCGCTCAAGCGCTATCGACGACAACATGGCCTTCAGCCCGTGGCATTGCTTGGACGCTCATCAGCCGCTGGGTTCAATCAACCGCGTGCGCAAGGCTGCTTATCGCGCCTCATCTGAGCTGCGCGGTTTGAAGACCGGTTGCCCGATGATCCACGAGCCTTCAAAGGCTTTGAAGTTCACGGATTAGCAGATGCTTTGGCAGGCTCGGCCACAGTGCGTAATTTGTCGATCCAGGCGTTGATGATGTCGAACGATCCGAACAAGTAGTGGTCCGAGTGTCCCGCACCCTTGATGACCGCTAACTCTTTTAGTCCGCCCGCCAGCTCGTAAACTTTGCGGCCCATTTCGACGGGCACCGTATCGTCGCGATCGCCGTGGACCACCAGAACCGGCAACTTAAGTTTGCTCAAATAAAGGTCGGAGCGATAGGAATCACTCATCAACCAGCGCACGGGAACCCATGGATAACGCTGAGCAGCAACATCGGCGAGAGACGTGTAAGGCGCATCCAGCACGAGGCCGCCAGCTGGACGCACGGCAGCGGTTTGGACCGCGACGCCGGAGCCAAGGGACTCGCCGTAAAGAATGATGTCTTCCGGCAGCAGTCCGTTTTTGATCAAATAGTCGTAGCTCAACTTAGCATCGGCAATGTTGGCTGCTTCGCTGGGCTGACCGGTCGAGCCGCCAAATCCGCGATACGCCAACATCAAGATGCCCCGGCCGCGCTCGACGTATTTGCGCACGCGGTCGACGCGCGTTGCAAGGGAGCCCGCATTGCCGTGAAAATAAAGCAGCGTTGGCTCGCCTGGTTTGGCTTTGGCGTACCAAGCAACAAGCCTCTCGCCTTCAGGTGTCGCCAGAGTGATTTCTGAAACGCCACCGAGGCCGAGCTGCGCAGGAGACACGCGGCGGCTATCTGGGAAATACATTAAGCGGCGCTGATTGAAATACATCACGCCGCAGACGGCTAGATACGCTGCGGTGATACCGAGGAGAAAGTAAGCGAGACGCATGATGTTGCGCGATCCTGTAGTTAATCTGCCGACGCATATGGCGCCAACTCAGATTGGCGAGGATGCGGTCCGCTGTCACGCGAACGACGCGCAAAACGTCAAACAAGCTTGCGTCAGGCATTTGAGGAGCGCTGCACGCCACAAAAACGGAAGTAAAAGACGATTCAACAGCGCCACAAACGAAGCCGCAGTGAGCAATTACTGTGAAACGACAATCACCCCGGCCGCACGAGATAGCCGATCCGGCCGCCAGAGCGCGCCCGGATCGCCTCCAGTGCTTCATAAATCTCAACGCCAATCAGCGGCCGTCCGTTCTTGGCAACCGACGCCCGTTCAAGGGCTTGCAGTTCGTGAAAAATCGGTTCTGCCGTTTTGTGCAGCATCGCCACCGCTGCGACCGTCTTGCGCGGCATATTGATGGGCACCTTAGGGATCGTCGATGCAATCAATTCTTTGGCGCCGTTCGACAAGTGCGCCGCGAACCGGCCGAAAATCGAAACGAGGCGGACGAGAGCGGTTTCCTCGAACACGTAGCCATCCGCTTCCATCCACTGGAACAGCTTGTCCATCGTGAAGTCTTGCAAACGGATATTGGAGGTCTCGCGATAATCCTGCCATTCGGCGACGAGATCGAAATGCGGTTCGACATCGATGTCTGCCGGCGCGCAAGTCTCGACCGCGACGACACCGATGCGGTTGAGAAAGTCGCGATTTTTCATAACGATGTGCGTTGGATATGTCGGCAACTTGAGCTTGCCTTCACTCGCCATCTTGTAGGCCAAACAAACGAGCTTGGAGCAGAACAGGTGTCTGCCGCCCTCCAAGTTCATCGAGAAGTCATAGAGGATGGGGCGGCGCGCTTGGGCGACATGATCGTGGATGAGGCGGGCGGCGCGCGCAGCTAATCTGGGATCACGATGGCGATACAGAACGGCGCGCACGATGCCGTGCTCGAACGTGTGGGCCAGCGGATT
>JAYUCQ010000375.1:0-3688 GCA_043740265.1 Hyphomicrobium sp. | reverse complement strand
ATACAGAAGCCGTCGTTCACCTCATCACGCACGAAATGCAAAAGGGCTTAGCGCCCGTGGAAGCGGTGCGGGCGGCCCTTGGCCATTTGCAAGGCGCGTTTGCGCTGGGAATTATTTTTGCTGGCCACGATGATTTGATGATCGCTGCCCGCCAAGGATCGCCGCTAGCGCTCGGTCATGGCTCCGGCGAGATGTATCTCGGGTCCGACGCTATTGCGCTGGCGCCGTTCACCGATGTGATCACATATCTTGAAGAAGGTGACTGGGCCGTCTTGCACCGCTCGGGCGCTGAGATCTACGACAAGTCGGGGGCCAGCGTCGAACGCCCATCGGTCAAGTCAGTTGCGACTTCGTTGCTGGTCGATAAAGGCAATCACCGCCACTTCATGGCCAAGGAAATTCACGAGCAGCCGGAAGTCATTTCGCACACGCTCGCCAACTACATCGACATGGCCTCAGCGAAGGTGAATTTCCCTGACCTAGGGATCGACCTGGCAAAGCTCACCCGCGTCACGATTTCGGCGTGCGGCACCGCCTATTACGCAGGGCTTGTTGCCAAGTATTGGATCGAGCGCATCGCCCGCGTGCCAGTTGAAATCGACGTTGCCTCCGAGATGCGCTACCGTGAAGCGCCGCTGCCGGAGCACGGCCTCGCCATCTTCGTGTCCCAGTCGGGTGAAACCGCCGACACGCTGGCGACGCTGCGCTATTGCAAGGCCAACGGCCAGCGGATTGCGTCGATCGTCAACGTTAGAACATCGACGATCGCGCGAGAATCAGACGCCGTCCTGCCAACGCTGGCGGGTCCCGAAATCGGTGTCGCATCGACCAAGGCCTTTACCTGTCAGCTTGCCGTACTTGCATGTCTCGCCATTGCCATCGGCCGGGCTCGCGGCACGGTGAGTGCTGAACAGGAAGTTGAAATCGTCAAGGGACTGATCGAGCTGCCGCGCCACATCGCTTCGATCCTGCGCAACGAGCAGCCATTCATGACAATCGCGCAGGAGCTTTCAAAGGCCCGCGACGTGCTTTATCTCGGCCGCGGCATGTCATTTCCGCTGGCACTGGAAGGCGCACTGAAGCTCAAGGAAATTTCCTACATTCATGCCGAAGGCTATGCCGCTGGCGAGCTCAAGCATGGACCGATCGCACTGATCGACGAAAACGTGCCGGTCATTGTCGTCGCGCCGGAAGACGAATTGTTCGAAAAAACCATCTCCAATATGCAGGAGGTAGCCGCACGCGGCGGGCAAATTATTCTTATTTCAGACGCGGCACCGGAAAAGGTTTCCTGCAAGCTTGCGGCGCATATCAAAATGCCGAAGGTGTCGTCGTTTGCGACGCCATTGCTCTACGCCATTCCGACTCAGCTCATCGCCTATCATACCGCCGTTGTTATGGGCACCGACGTCGATCAGCCGCGCAACCTGGCTAAATCGGTCACGGTCGAGTGAGATAAGGCACCCGCGGCGAGATAAGCGGGGAAAACATCGTTAACGGTCAAGCCCTTAAATTGCCCTCTTCGCCTGATTGCAATACCAATGCTTCGAGGGGTGCAGCGTATGATGGACGGTACCATCGGGGGAAGGACGACGAGCTATGGGGCATTTTGCAGGGACCGCGCGATCGGCAACGATGGCATTTTTTGGCGCATTTTTCGCGATTGCAGCGCTGACAATTACACTCGGATTTGCGGGCGTTGATACTGCCGCTGCCGCATCTAAAGCCAAATCAAAGGCCGCCGCTCCAGCCGCGCCCGCCAGCGAAGCCGATCAAGCCAAACAGAATTCTGCTCAATCGCGCCAAGCCTACGACTCTGGCATCAAGTCGTATTCTGCCTCCAAGTACCAGCCGGCCGTCGATGAATTGTCGGGCGCGTTGCGCGGCGGCGGATTGGGCAGCGCAGAAATGGCTAAGGCGCTGTACGTTCGCGGCCTCGCCTACAAAAAGCTTAGCAAACCCGGTCTAGCGATTTCAGATTTGACGAGCGCGCTATGGCTCAAGAATGGCCTTGGGGAATCCGATCAGAAGAACGCAATCTCTGAACGCGCGGAAGCCTATCGCCTTGCCGGTCTCGGCGACGGCAACTCTGGCGCAGAGAGTGTTGCGGTGGCGAACCCCAATCCTTCACCTGCGGGTGCGAAGGCTGCCGCGCCTACTCCAACAGTTCCGGTCGCCGCTACTGAGGCCCCCGCACCTGCGAAGAGCAAAAAGAAAATGTTGCCGGCCGCTGCTGTTGCGCCGCCTGTTGCAGTTCCTGCCGTCGCCGAGGTGACGCGTCAGTCACCGGACAGTCAATCGGCGCGCGACGCGGCCAACGCCCGCAAGCTTGCAAGTATGCCCATTGAGACGGGCGGATTGCAGTCCGCGGCCGCGGGCTCGCTGGTCACCGACAACGCGCGGGTGGCGGCGCTCGACGCTTCAACGGTCGCGGCACCTGCCGCCGTTTCAGCACCAGCAGTGGCTGCACCGGTTGCACTCGCGACACCGGCCATTCCAGCGCCGATCCCAACGGCTGCGGCAGCCCCCGCCGTGGATGCTGCGCCCGTATTGAGCGCAGCCCCTATTGAAACGGCGGCAGCTCCGGCATCAGGTTCTGGACTGGCACTGCCGAAGTCCGTCACTGGTTTCTTCTCGAATATGTTTGGCAGCACGGCGAAACCCGCGGAAGCTCGAGCAGCCACAGCGCCACTTACGACAGCGTCAACATCGCCGGCACTGACTCCTTCGTCTGCGATGGATGCGCCGCCAGTTGCCGGTCAAAAAGCCGCTGCCGGAAAAGCCGTGCAACAAGCTGGATCGGCCCCTGCGCAGACAGCAGCCGCGGCGCAGCCGAAAGGCAAATATAAGATTCACATTGCCGCCGTCCGGTCACGCGCCGAAGCTGAAGCGTTGGCGCAGAAACTCGCATCGCAAAACGGCACGGCGCTGAAAAATCGTACACCGGTTGTTGATGAAGCCGTGATTGGGTCGATGGGAACTTTCTACCGCGTGCGGGTGGGCTCTTATGCCACCGCCGACGAGCCGCGCGGCGTTTGCAATACGCTGAGAACCAGTGGCTTCGATTGTCTGGTCGTGACAAACTAAGTAGTGCCCGCAGCAGCGCGGGTGTTGCTAGGACCATAGTATGACCGCGCCTCTGCCGCCGCTGGACGACACGGCGCATGACGAAGCTACCGAAGCGCAATTGACCGCCGGTCTGAAGCGCTTGGCCCGCGATGACGGCACGTCGCGGGTCCACATCGGGACCAGGCTTCGCAACGCCTTCCTGACCGGACTATTGATCGCAGGCCCCGTCACCATCACGCTCTACATCATGTGGTGGGTGATCAACTGGATTGACGCCTGGGTTAAGCCGCTACTGCCGACCCTCTACAATCCCGATACCTATTTGCCATTTCCCGTTCCCGGCCTCGGGCTGCTCGTTGCGGTTGTTGGTCTGACGCTCATCGGCGCACTTGCCGCCAATCTCTTGGGACGCACGTTGGTGTCGTCGGGCGAATTGATGATGTCGCGCACTCCCATCGTGCGCAATGTCTACGGTGCCATCAAGCAGATATTTGAGAGTGTCATCCAGACGGCTGGTCCGGAACAGAATTTCCAAAAAGTGGGGCTCATTGAATTTCCGTCAAAAGGGCTTTGGTCACTGGTGTTCGTCACGGCTGAAACCGAAGGCGAAATTGCGCAA
>JAYUCQ010000374.1:0-8991 GCA_043740265.1 Hyphomicrobium sp. | reverse complement strand
GCCCGGTCGCTGGCGAACCCGAATTGGCGATTGGTCGCGACACAAGCCCCGAATTAGGGCATCCTCCAAGCCTTAGACCACACCGGGGGTCGCTTCGGGCTGGGCATTAGTGTCCGGCTGCTTAGCGTCACGTGGGGATGTGATTGCGGTTTTGAGGCACCGGGGGGCGCCTTATGATCTCTGATGGCCGGGACTTTGGACGTTTAGCCGGGGCGGTTGCCTTTGCCGGCCTTTGTGTTGTGAGTTTGGGCGCCGTGAGCGCCCTTGCGCAGTCCGCCGCTGCCGGGTCAACTGTACCGGCCAGCAGCCCCGGAAAGACGATGACAACACCCGCCTGCACATTGACGCCTGCCGCCTTCACCGACCTGCCGGGATGGGATGGTGACGATCATCTTGCGGCCTGGAAGGCGTTTGTGGCGTCGTGCAAGCCGATCCTCGATGCGGCCAACGGCGGGTCGAAGGCCGGGCCAAGGCCAACGCCGCAGGCGCTGCTCGGCATTTGCCATTTCGCGTTGCTGACGGCAAAAGCCGGTAAGCCGCAAACCCGCACTGGTGCCCGCAGCTTTTTCGAAACCCATTTCCGGCCGCACCGGATCGATCAAGGCGCGAGCGAAGGATTACTGACGGGGTATTACGAGCCGCTCATTGAAGGTTCACGCAAGCCTGACGCTGCCTTTCAAACGCCTGTCTATAAGCGCCCTGCCGATCTGGTGAACGTGGTGGCCGAAAGCGAGCGCGGCGCTAAAAGCGCGCAATTCACACACATGCGCAAAACAGAGCAGGGTCTGGTGCCCTACCTGACGCGCGCCGAAATCGAGCAGGGCGGGCTTAAAGGGCAAAACCTTGAACTGTTATATTTCCATGATCCCGTCGATGTCTTCTTCATGCAGATCCAGGGCTCGGGCCGCATTGAGCTGCCCGGCGGCGAGAAAGTCCGCATCACCTATGATGGAAAAAACGGCTACCCGTATAAATCCGTTGGCCGCCATCTCATCGATGAGGGGCATTTCGAACCGGAAAAGATGTCGCTGAAGGCGCTGGCTGCGTGGCTCAAGGCTGATCGCAAGCGCGGTGAAAGCGTCATGTGGGAAAACAAATCTTACGTTTTCTTCCGCGAACTGCAGGGTGCCGAAGCCGAAGGCGCAATGGGCGTGCTTGGCATCTCGTTACAGCCGGGCCGCAGCCTCGCTGTCGACACCGCTTTTCATGACATCGGTATGCCGATTTATGTGACGTCGCCGACGTTGACCCACGCGTCAAAACCGGATGCCGGGAAGCCCGAGGGCTTTGCCCGGCTGATGATCGCGCACGATGTTGGTTCCGCAATCAAGGGGCCAGAGCGCGGCGATATTTTCTTTGGCTCTGGCGACAAAGCCGGACGCACGGCGGGTATCACCAAACATCCGGGCCATTTCTTCGCTTTGCTGCCAGTTGCCCAGCCTGCACAACAGGCGGCCCAACAAGTCGTGACGGGGCCGCGGCCGTGAAAAAGCCGGCGGGAAAGGGCGGGCGCAAGCTCGTTGTTGACGACGACGCCGACGTGTGGAGTTACACCGCACAGTCCGTTGAACCCTTGAAAAAGGTCAAGGGCCGGTTTCATCCGGCGTCCGAACGCGCGGGCGAAGTGCCACCAAGGCCGCGTGTCAAAGCCGATGTTGAATCGGCGAAAGCCAAGCCGCTGAAACCGGCTGCGGCAAAAATGGCGCTGCCGCCTGAGCTGCCCAAGCCCAAAGCGCCGCCGCCGATCGCCGCCTTCGACCGCAAAAAAGTGCGCAAGATTCGTTCAGGGCAGGTCGATATTGAAGCCCGCATCGATTTGCACGGCATGCGCCAGGACGAAGCCCACGTGGCGCTCGTCAGCTTTCTGCATCGCTGCCAGGGCAAGGGTCAGCGCTGGGTGCTTGTGATCACCGGCAAAGGCAAAGTGTCAGACCGTGATGACGATGCGCCGTTCGATATGACCCGGCAACGACAGCCGGGTGTTCTCAAACGCAATGTGCCCCGCTGGCTCGATGAGCCGGAATTACGGTCCCTCGTCGTCAGCTACACCCTCGCGGCCATTCAACACGGCGGTGAGGGCGCGCTGTATGTGCATTTGAGGAAGCGAAGCTGACGCGCAGCCTCAATTATCCGGCGTCACAAACATATAGTTCTTCAGCAAGTAGGTCATGCTGCGCGACCAGGATTCGTCCGTGTTGCCGCGGATATCGACGCTGTGCAGAAACAGCATTTTGTTGGATGCCACATCGGCAACGTAGACGTTCATGTTCATTATCAAGTTGGAGATTTTCTGGACGCGAACCCAGGTGATGGTATCGGCGCCGAGTTTTTTACCGAATTCGATTTCGCAGCCGCCGCATTCGCCGATCGCCTGGCCAGCTTTGATCTGAGCCGTTACCTCCGGCGGAACTGTAACGAATTTGTAAGGTCCGGACGCTTCCAGAATTGATTTAAACTGAGTATCGAGTGCAACCATGCGAGCCCGCTCTGCATCGCTCGTTGGCTCATAGCCCTCATTGTCGTTTTGCAGAAAGACGCCGAGCATGGCGACTGAACGTGCCGGGGCGGGTTCTGCTGATGCCGGGAGCGTGGACATCATGAGCAAGCTCGCCACAAGTGATAGTATCACGTTCTTAACGGTCGCAATCATCGGGTGCCTCGATAAATTTGAGTTGCCTCATTTAATTAGCAGGTTCTGCCGCGCCAGAATTCGCAATTGGCCGACGGACTTTGGGCGAATTGTCGCAAAAGAACGCTGCGGTGACTACCCGGTTCCGGAAAACGACCGAGGGGGGTAAAGTTCGTTAGAAGCAAACCTCTTGCATCTTCGCCGTCGCCTGTCCAAGGCCCGAAAGTGAATAACTGTCGGTTATGGTCTTGCCGCGTTCGGACGTGGCTTCGGCGGTCAGTTCGGCGCCTTTTTTCATGGCATCGACCAGCTTCAGCTCAACGGTTGCGTCTTTGACGTAGATGCGGTCTTCGCTGCCGAACAATTTAAACTGCGCATCGCCAACTTTAATAGAAGGTTCACTGCCGGATTTGACGGGAAAGCCCATGCGCAGACTGACTTCGGCTTTGACGCCGTCTTTGGGCCAGGCCGAAATATAGATCAGTGGCGTCGTGCGGGTCGCAGCACTCGGTTCGCTGGATTTTGGTTCGCTTAAGACGAAGCAGAATACGTGTGGCGTGTTGGCGTCAGCGTACAGCGACCAATCGTTGAAAGTGGCAACTTTGGTCACGCTTTCAGCAGCCGCAGCGAACGGCGCAAATATAAAATACCCTGCAAGTGCCGCCGAACATAAGCCAGTACGTTTCAAGTCAAGGACCCCCTTCACCGACCGGCCTGTCTGCAAACCGCGCCAATGATTTAACGCGGTCGTACATAACGATTGCGCCAGCCATTGCGACATTGACGCAAAAGCTGGTTGGTATTTTGACGGTGTAGTCGCACCGCGCCAGCAATTCGGGCGACAGCGAACCCGCTTCAGGCCCGAGCACGTAGGCTGCACGCAACGGGTGGCGGAAACTCGGCAGATCGATGGCGTCGTCCAACAGTTCGACGCCGACGAGCTTGCAGCCTTGCGGTAACACCATTTCGTCAAGCCCGGCCCAGTTGTAGTGCGGCATGTGGAGCTGGCTTTTTGAGGTATCGGCGTGGGCCTCAAGGGCCTTGTATGTCGCGCCGACCGTAAACGTAAAGCTGGCACCAAAGCCGTGGGCCGAGCGCATCAGGTTGCCGAGATTCAACGATTTCGACATGCGCTCGGCGCCAATGGCGAAATAACCTTTCGGCAGCGGCGGCCAGGCGGTGCTGGTCCGCGGGCTCGGTTCTGATTTCGGCTTTGCCATTGGATCGCCTTCGCATAGTAATTCCGGCGCGCCGGGTATTGGGCGCTGACGCAACCGGGGTTGTCACATGAAGGCGGCACTATGCAAGAGCCTCGAGGGACCGGACGGCCTTGTGGTCGAGGATGTCGCTGACCCGGTGGCGGGACCTGGCCAAGTGATCGTTGGAGTTGCGGCTGTCGGGCTCAACTTTGCCGATACACTCATGTCGCGCGGCAAGTATCAGTTCAAGCCGGAGCTGCCGTTTTCGCCGGGGGCTGAGATCGCCGGCGTGATTGAGCATATTGGAGTGGGAGTCGCCGGCTGGAAGACCGGCCAGCGGGTGATGGCCTACGTCAATTGGGGTGGCGCGCGCGAAAAAGTTGCGGTGGAGGCGACGGCCCTGATCGCTGTACCGGAGAGCGTTTCTCTTGAGACGGCGGCGGGCCTTTCGGTCACCTACGGCACGGCCATGCACGGCCTGCAACAGCGCGGCCGTCTCACATCTGGCGAAACCGTTGTGGTGACAGGCGCAGCGGGCGGCGCAGGTTTGGCGGCTGTTGAATTGGCGGCCCTAATGGGAGGGCACGTGATTGCCGTCGCGTCATCGCCAGAGAAATTGCAAGTCGCGGCAGCAGCCGGCGCGCATGACGGGATCTTGTATCCGGGCGCAGATTTAAAGGAAGCTGTCCGGTCGCTGACGGATGGCCGCGGCGCAGACGTCGTCTACGATTGTATTGGTGGTGCCGCAAGCGAGCCGTTGATCCGTGCGTTGGCCTGGCAGGGACGTTTTCTCGTCGTCGGCTTTGCCAGTGGCGAAATTGCGAAAATTCCGTTGAACCTACTGCTGCTCAAAGGCGCGGAAGTCTCCGGCGTATTCTGGGGTGAGTCCGTTCGTCACGATCCCGAAGGCCATCGCTCCGCTATGCACCAAGTTCTCGACTGGGTGGCACATGGCAAACTCAAACCGAAGACACACGCTGCGTATCCCCTGGTGCGGATATCGGAAGCGTTCAGTGTTATCGAACGGCGCGAGGCCCAGGGCAAAGTCATCATTGTAATGTCGTCTTAGCAGCACACGTTTCACCAGGCCGCTTCGTTGTCATCACCGATGTAAAGCCCGCCGCGCAGGGGAAAGCGATCCTCAATGGCGTAGGGTCCGCCGCCGACGATGGGCCGCGATGACATCAGCACGGCTTGCGCCACAAAAAACGGTTCTGAGCGATAGCCGCTGTAACGCGTTAGGAATTGAGCAACCGAAGCGGCGCTAGCATTTCTTAAGCGGGCGAGCGTGACGTGCGGTTTGAAAGCGCGTTTTTCTGGCGGTAGTCCGGCGGCGCGCGCCGCCTTTTCGTGCGCCCGCGCCAACGCTTCAAGGGCAGGTGAGGGCTCGACGCCGGCCCAAACCGTATGTGGGTCATCGCCGCCGAAGGCACCAAGCCCCGAGATTGTGAGTTCGAAAGCATCGGTCTCAACGTTGGCCAGATTGGCGACGAATTCCCGCGCAATGACGCCGTCAATATCGCCGGCAAACCGCAGCGTCAGATGATACGCGTCAGGCTTCACCCATCGCGCACCGGGCAGCGGCTGATGCAGCCGGTAGAGTTCTTCACGCGTGTCATCGGGCAGCTCAATGGCGGTGAACAAGCGGGGCATAGCGGGCCCTTTCAGTACATTAGTTTTTGGCGGCGGCTTTGGTCGTCTCAGCGCGGGCCAACAGAGCTTCGACGTCCGGCAAGATGCGGTTGACGATTTCAGTGACGCCTTTAGCGCTCGGATGCAGGCCATCGCTCAAAACCAGCGCCGGGTTCAGCGCCACGCCGTCGAGAAAGAACGGATAGAGCGACGCGCCGTGCTGAGCTGCGAGCTCTGGATAAATGGCGTCGAAACTTTTGACGTACTCCTCTCCCCAATTACCGGGAGCTTTCATACCAGCGACAAGGACTGGAATTTTGCTGGATGATAGCGTGGTCAACATCTTGTCGAGATTAGTCCGGGCAATCTTGGGGTCGAGCCCGCGCAACGCGTCGTTGGCACCAAGTTCGAGGATAACAGCGTCAGCGCCCGGTTGCAGCGTCCACGCCAGCCGGTCTAACCCGCCGGCGGTCGTATCGCCGGACACGCCAGCATTGATCACCTGGACCTTGTGTCCTTTGGCGTCCAGCGCCATCTGTAGCTGGGCCGGAAAGGATTCGTTGGGTTGCAGCAAGTAACCGGCCGTCAAGCTGTCGCCAAATGCAACAAGTGTCAGACTTGCCTTTGCCGCCTCGGCGTGAAGTGGACCGGGGCCTGAGATCATAATGCCTGCAAGCAGCAATGCCGTGACACGTCCCAAGGACTGGAGCGAGTTCATGTTTCCGCCTCACGCATCAACCAAAACGACACCCTTCACGTAGAGGCTGACGCGTGCCACGACAACCCCCGGCCGCAAACTGCGGCCCGTCGTGGCCTGACGTCAATAAAATCGAGAGGAAAACCGGCATCGTGGCCGAGAGCATCATTCACCTTGACGACATTTATTTAACGCTGACCAGCCGGGCTGGGCCGGTCGAGATTTTGCGTGGAGTATCGCTGGATATTATTAAAAGTCAGTCGACGGCCATTGTCGGCCCATCGGGATCGGGCAAGACCTCGCTCTTGATGGTGATGGCCGGGCTTGAGCAAGCATCGCGCGGCAAAATCAGTGTTGGGAGCACAGATATAACCGGCTTAAGCGAGGACGAACTTGCTGTTTTGCGCGGCCGTGAGATCGGCATCGTCTTCCAGTCGTTTCATCTCGTGCCTACCATGACGGCACTCGAAAACGTTGCGTTGCCACTGGAGCTTGCGGGAAGTGCCGGCGCATTCGCGACCGCCGCAGACTTGCTCAGCGAAGTTGGGCTCAAGTCGCGTGTCGATCACTTTCCAGCAGAGTTATCTGGTGGCGAGCAGCAGCGCGTCGCCATCGCCCGGGCGCTGAGCCGCAAACCACCGCTTATTCTTGCGGATGAACCAACGGGCAATCTCGACGGCAAAACCGGGCAACAAATTATCGACATTCTGTTCGGTCTTCGCGAACGCATCAATGCAACGCTGGTGCTCGTTACTCACGACGAACGGCTGGCGGCCAAAACCGACCGTGTCATTCGTATGAGTGACGGTCGTATCGTGGCCGACGACGTCAAGCGCCCGGCGATGCGGGCGGTTGCGCCATGACAGCCGTCACCGCGCCTCTGATGGCGTCCAACGTATCGCCCTGGCGCACCATTTTTACGATCGGCGTGCGGGAATTGCGCGGCGGCCTGAAAGGCTTCCAAATTTTCATCGCTTGCCTGGCGCTTGGCGTCATGGTCATAGCGGCCGTCGGCGCGCTGGGTGACGCCTTGCGGGCGGGGTTGTCGAAGCAAGGCGCTACAATTCTCGGCGGCGACATGACGTTTTCGCGCATGCATGTCCGGGCGACTGACGCCGAGCGCAAGATTTTCGAGGGCCTGGGTCAGGTGAGTGAAACCTCGACCATGCGCACAATGGCGCGACGCCTTGATGGGTCGGAACAGGCGCTGGCGGAACTCAAAGGCGTAGACGCCGGCTATCCGCTGACAGGCCAAGTGACGCTGGAGGGCGGCGGTGACTTGAAGACAATCTTGACAGGCAACGCCGCCGTTGCAGACGCCATGTTGCTCGAGCGTCTCGGCCTCAAAGTTGGTGATCGTTTCAAGCTTGGTGACGCAAACATTGAAATTCGCGGCATCTTGAAGTCGGAACCGGACGGCGTCGCCGACCGGCTGACCTACGGGCCGCGGATATTTGTATCCGAGAGCACACTTCAAGCGACGGGCCTTGCCAAGCCCGGCACGCTGATCAAATGGCGCTACGCAATCAAACAACCCGACGGTGCGGCCGGTGACAAGGATGCCTTAAAAGCTGTGCGTGCGGAAACGGCAAAAGCAATGCCCGACGCTGGTTTCACGTCGGTCGACCGGCATGATCCGTCGCCGCAGATTACACGGACGCTGGAGCGCTTGCGCCAGTTCCTCATTCTCATCGGTTTGGCATCGCTGCTGATCGGCGGCGTTGGCATCGCCAATTCGGTTTCGACGTTTATCGACCGGCGCGTCAAGGTGATCGCGATCATGCGCAGCGTTGGCGCCAGCGGCGCGCAGATCTTCGGCATCTTCCTCGTGCAAATCTTGGCCATGAGTGCCATCGGCATCGCCATAGGCTTGGCCCTCGGCGCGGCGATACCGGGCGCAATCAACCACTTCTACGGCGACGCGCTGCCAATACGTGCCGAGTTTGCCATTGCGCCGCGCAGCTTAGCGGTGGCGGGCGTTTACGGCATACTTGTCTCGCTGTTGTTCGCGCTCTGGCCTTTGGGGCGCACCGAGCACATTCGGGCGAGCGTCCTGTTTCGCGATGCCATCACGGCGCGCGAGGGCCGCCCGCGTCAGGCGGTATTGCTGCTACTGGCGCTGCTCATCGCGCTGGTTTTTGCACTGGCTCTGGCAACAACTGAGCCGCCGTCGCTGGTGTTCTACGTTGCAGGCGGGCTGGTGTTGATGCTGGCGGTTTTCAGCGGCCTCGGCGCCGGCGTTGCGAAGCTTGCGCAAGGTTTTCCGCGTCCCGGCTGGCCGCCGTTTGCTCTCGCTATCCGCAACATCGGCGCACCGGACGGCCTGACGCGCTCCGTTGTGCTGTCGCTTGGCACGGGATTGTCGCTGCTCGTTGCGGTCGCGCTGGCCAATGCGTCGATGGTCAACGAATTGCGCGGCAGGCTGCCAGAGCGGTCACCGGATTATTTTCTGCTCGATGTGCCGAAGCAGGAGTATCCGGCACTGGCCGCGCGGGTGACAACCGCAATTCCGGGAGCCGTCTTGACCGACGCGCCGATGTTGCGCGGCCGGATTGTCAAGCTCAAGGACAAGCCGGTTGAAGAGATGAAGGCTCCTGCCGAGGCGCAATGGGTTTTAAACGGCGACCGTGGCCTGAGCTTCACGACCGAGGTGCCCGAGGGTTCGAAAGTCACCGCAGGTGAGTGGTGGCCAGCGGACTACAGCGGCCCGCCGCTGGTTTCGTTTGAAGCCGATCTGGCGAAAAAACTCGGTCTCGTTCTCGGCGACAAGGTGACTGTCAACGTGCTCGGCCGCAATGTTGAAGCCACGATCTCGAATTTGCGCGAAGTCAAAT